>JANQTR010000232.1:21038-32938 GCA_030731635.1 Erythrobacter sp.
GCTCTGCAACCGCCCTGCCGCGCCAAATCCCGCGACCGCCGCCTCACCCTCCAGCGCCACCAGCGCGGTCAGGATTGAAAGGCCCAACGGGTTGATCGCATTGGAAAATGCGGCTGGGAGCCCGACTTTGGCAATCGCCTTGGCCGGGTCAATCAGGCTGCAATTGCGCAGCAGGCCAAGGTTCAATGGCAGCGCAGTGCTGCGGATCAGCCACAAGGCAACCAGCACGCCAACACCCCAGCCAATCACCGAGGCATAGGCGGCACCCGCCATGCCGAACCCCTCGACCCCGAATGCTCCGGTGATCAGCAGGGGATCGAGCACCCAGTTGGCGGCTGCATAGGAAATGCTGATCGTACTGGTCCGCCGCGCCTCCCCCTGTCCGCGCAGCACGCCGTTGAACCCCATGATGATCAAGATCAGCGGAAAACCCATGGCATAGGGCTGCATATACTCGCGTATGAGAGGCATCAGCCTGGCGGGCGCATTCATCGCGGCAAAGATCGGATCGACCAACAGCCACAGGGCCAGACCCATCGCAATTCCGCAGGCCACCGCGAACACGATCCCGAAATTGGCCCGCCGCGCGGCCCGTTCGTCATCGCCTTCGCCGAGCGCCCGGGCGACCACCGAATTGATCCCGACCATCACGCCGACCCCAAGCGAAGTCATGGCCACAGCAATCGGGAAGATGAACGAAATCGCCGCCAGCGCATCGCTGCCCAATTGGCCGATGAAATAGGCATCGACGATCCCGATCGACATCACCGCCGCCACCCCGATCACCGCAGGCAGGGTCTGGTTCACAAGGTGCCGGGGGATACTGCCGCTGACCAGTTTTGCAGCGGTTGGGGCGGTTGCGTTCATTGCGTTTAGGCGTAGCCTTGGTGCAGGCGGCTTGCAAAGCATTCCCTGTGCATGCGATAGCAAACCAAAGCAGAAATGGAGAGGACTGGCCCATGGCAACCCAGCTGAAACCCGCGCCAAACAGTTTAGAAGGCTCATGCAGCAAGGAAGAATGGCAGGCCCGGCTGGATCTTGCCGCGTGTTATCGCATTTTCGATCACCTTGGCTGGTCTGAATCGATCTATAACCACATCTCGCTCAAGGTGCCGGGGGAGGAGAACACTTTTCTGATCAACCCCTTCGGCCTGCTCTATAGCGAGGTGACGGCAAGCAACCTTGTCAAGATTGATGTCGAAGGCAACAATGTCGGTGGGTCGCCTTACATGGTGAACAAGGCCGGGTTCACGCAGCACGCCTATTTCCACAAGCATCTTGGTAGCCGCGCCGATGCGATCTGCCACGTCCACACCACCGCGACCATGGCCGTCTCCAGCCACAAGGACGGGCTGCTGCCGATCAATTTTTACGCCTGCAATTTTCAGGACAAGATCGGCTATCACGATTTCGAAGGCGTCACGGTGCGCGCCGAAGAAGGCGAGCGGCTAGTGCAAAATCTGGGTGAGCACACCATCTTGATGCTGCGCAATCACGGCCCGGTGGTGATGGATAAGACCATCCAGGGCATGTTCGTCAAGATGTGGGCCTTGCAGCGCGCCTGCGAAATTCAGGTGGCGACGCTCAGCATGGGCAACCCTAACCTCGTCCCGCAGGATGTGGTCGACGTGCATCAGCGCGATCTTTCGGTCATGGCTGGGCAAGGGGGCGCGGGCATGTTTGATTTTGAGGCGTGGAAGCGCCGGGTCGACAAAATCGACGACAGCTGGCGCCAATAAGCCTTTAGGCACCGACCATGTCCCGCATGACCGTCAACGACCGGCCGGTCGAGTTTGATCTCGATCCCCGGATGCCGCTGCTCTACGCGCTGCGGGAAGCGATGAACCTCACCGGGACAAAGGCCTGTGGCGGCGGTGATTGCGGCGGGGCGTGCATGGTGCTGGTTGACGGGGTGGCGCTGCGGTCGTGCCGGATTACCTTGGCCGAGGCTGAGGGGCGGATCATCACTACCATCGAAGGCCTTTCTTCGGACCGTTCGCACCCGGTGCAGCAGGCGATGGTGGCCCAAGGCGCGATCCAGTGCGGATATTGTACCCCGGGGATCGTGATTGCGGCTGCAGCGCTGATCCAGCGCAACCCTGCGCCCACGCTGGAAGACATCGCGGGAGCGATCCCCAACATCTGCCGTTGCGGGGTCTATCCGCGCCTGATCCGCGCGGTCGAACAGGCCGGGCGGGTGGCGCAGCGGCAAGAACGCATCAGCGCCGCTCCTGCCCCCGGCATCAGCGCCGAAGACGCGGCCAAAGCCGTGCCAGCGCTGCGTGTGCCGGCAGCGGAGTAATCCTCAGAACCGCCCGCTCAGGGTGATCCGCGCGTTCAGCGGTGCGCCCACGGTGAACTCGTCGGCCGAGTGCGCGGTCGGGAAGTACAGTTCGTCCAGCAGGTTTTCGACGTTTACCTGCAACCTGACTTTGTCGCTCACGTCATAGAACACCGCCATGTCGACCCGCGCATAGGCGGGCAGGCTGGCGGTGTTGCCATTATCGGCAAAACTTTGATCTTGCGCAGTCAGCCCCAGCCCGAAGCCCAGCTGATCAGTTGCCTGAAAATTGTTCCAGATCGAGAAGGTGTGTCTTGGCAATTCGCGCACCCGGCGTCCGGTTGGGCCGGTGATGCTTTGCTGTTCGCCATCAAGGTAGGAATAGCCTGTCGTCAGGAACCAGCTATCGGTAACCTGCCCCTGCAACTGCGCTTCGAACCCGCGAATGCGCGACGTGATCACATCGAGCGTATCGGGATTGTTGTCTGAAACTTGCGGCGAGGTTTCCTCGATTTGGAACACCGCTCCGGTCAATGCGACGCCCGGGCGGATGTCCCACTTCACCCCGGCTTCGAGGTTGGAGAAGGTGTTGGGGTCAAGCGCATCATTGGGCGGGTTGATGTCCGCAAACTGATCACCCGAACGCGGCAGGAAGGATTCCGAATAGCTGCTGTAGATCGAAAGATTATCCTGTGGCTTGAGGATAACGCCCAGACGTGGGCTGACCTTTTCATCCTTGCGGGTGCGCACCGTGCCAGTGCGTTGGTCGAGCACCGTGATTTCGAAGCTGTCAAACCGCGCGCCAACCACCACACGCAACCACTCTGCTAGCTTCACTTCATTCTGAATATAGGCCGAAAATACGGTGAGATCGGCTTGGGTGTCATCATTAAGCGCGCTGAAGCCAACCCGGGTGGTGCGCCCGTCAGCCAGCGTCCCGACCCCGCCGCGCAGAGGGAAGCGGCGGGCGGCGGAGAAGAACTCAACATCCGCACGGCGGTCATCGGCCATGGCGGTGTCGAACACCGCATTGAAGCGGTCGTTGTTGTTAGTGGAGTCGATGAACTCGCCGCCCACGATCAACATGTGGCCGATGCCGCCGGTGTTGAATTCACCAATCAGGTTGCCCGAGAGAACCACGTTCTGGCGCTGGTTGGAGTCAATATAGCCATCAATCGCCACAACGTTTGTGGTCGGGTTGTATCCGACTGGGAAGAAATTCGAATAGACCTTGTCGTAGTCGCCATAGGATGCGGTCAAGTTGCCCTTGAGCCTGTCTGAAAAGGCGTGCTGCACCGTGCCGCGCAGCACGTGTGCCTCCAGCGTCGCAAAGTTGTTGTTCGGATCGCCGAAGGTGACGTTGCGCAAGCCGCGCACCGGCTCACCATTATCATCGGTAGGGATGCCGCGATCAATGAAACGGTCGTGATTGAGGTATTCATAGGACAGGTCGACGGTGGTGTTCGCGCCCAGCTCCGCGCGGAAGGTCGGGTTCACGCTGATCTGCTCGCCATCATAAAGATCGCGGTGGTTGTTCAGGCTTTCATAGGCGGCATTGATCCGCAGCGCCGAATTTTCGCCGGTGGCAAGGTTCACATCCGCCCACAGGTCGAACGCGCCGAAGGTGTCGACCGAGGCGCGGTATCCGGTGAAGCTTTCGCCAATAACGCCCTTCTTGGTCACGCGGTTGAGAATGCCCCCAGTGCCGCCACGCCCGAACAACAAGGCGTTGGGGCCGCGCAGGATTTCGACTTGCTGGAGATTGTACAGTCCGCGGTAATATTCCACGTCGTCGCGCACCCCGTCGACGAAGAAATCTGCGGTGGAACGCACCCCGCGAAACACCACCGAATCGCGGTGGCCTTCGCCCTGCGAATTGGTGACGCCGGGGGTGTAGTTGACGATATCGCCGATGCTGTCGAAGCCCTGCCGGATGATCTGATCGGCCGTGGTGATGCTGAGCGATTGCGGCACGTCGATGATCGAGGTGGGGGTTTTGAGCGCGTTGAGCTGGTTGGCGTAAAGCACATCGCCGGTGACAATGATGTTGGGGCCGTGATCTCCGGTGTCATCCGCGCCAGCTTCCGCAGCCGCGGCAGAACCTGCAGTGCCGGACTCAGTTTCAGCCAGCGCTGGGAATGCAACAATTGCGCAGCTTATCAGCAGGGCGGTGCGCGCGAAAGAGTGAATCATGAAGTGCCTTTCCGTGTTGAGGAACGGCTATTGCAACTTACTCGCAACTGCAACTGCTAATTGGTGGTTGGCCTGACAATCATCAAATTGTGGCATTTGTGCTGCCTGTCGCCTATCGCGATTACAGCTCTGGCAAACGAAAGGTGTTCAGCCATGAAGGCAACGATCTGGCACAACCCTGCTTGCGGCACATCGCGCAAGACGCTGGCGGTCCTCGAAAATCTCAGCCGTGTTGACGTAACTGTGGTCGAGTATCTGAAAACGCCGCCCACCGCTGAAAAGCTCGGTCAGCTGTACCGCGACGCCGGAATCACCCCGCAGCAGGGACTTCGCTTGCGCGGCACTGACGCAGCGACACGCGGCCTGCCCGAAGCCAATGATGCGACAGTGCTGGCCGCGATGGTGGCTGATCCGATTTTGATCGAACGCCCTCTGGTCGAGACCGAAAAGGGCGTGCGTTTATGCCGTCCGCAGGATGTGGTGCTGGAGATCCTGTAAGTCTGGATCGCGGCTATTCGAAGGTTTCGCGTTCTGTGGTCAGGGTCGCATCGGCCTGCAATGCGAACCATCCGTGCCCCAGGGCGGCTGCGCACAGTGCAACGATCAGGCCGAACCCCAGCCAATCTGAATGGCCGTAAAGCCACACGCCCAACGCAGGCGCATAGATATAACTCGACCCCGCCAGCGAGGCGACAATGCCAGATGCCTGCCCCTGTTCGGCGCGGCTGACCGCCAATGATGTACCTGCCGTTGTGCCCGGCCGAAACAGCCCGAACCCCAGCGAGGCAATCGCATAACCGAGCGCAATCAGATGCAGATCGCCCGCCACCCCAAGAACCACCGTACCCAGCGCAGCGGTTGTAATGCCCCACAAAGTTGCTGCGCGAGGGCCGAGATCAAAGCGGGGGATCAGCCCCCATTGCGCCAGCAGCGTGGCAATCGCTCCGCTCATCAAAACCAGCCCCACCGGCCCCGCGCCCTCTGCCGGGGTGTCGCGCAGGCCCAGCCGGTCAAGCACCAGAAAGCCCGAAATCCCCAAAACCATGGCCTGCGCGTGTCCACCTAGGAACCCGGCTATCACCCACGGGCGCAGGCGCGGGTCAAGCCAGCTGAGGCGTGGCGGCTGGCTCCCATGCTCGGCCTGCGGCTCCGGCTCCAACGCCGAGTCTGGATCGCTCGGCGCGCCCGATCCGCTCGAATAGGCCGCAGCCTGTCCGCGTGCGGCGTATTGCGGCTCGTCATTCGGCAGCCGCCAGCGCAGCACTGCCAGCGCGGCCATGCCAATTGCGGCGAAGCAGATAAACGGCCCGGTGAGCCCGAACCCCAGGAAAGGTAAAACCATGAGCGGTGCAAGCGCCGGGCCGATTACCGTGCCCAGACCGAAGCTGGAGGCGATCAATGACAGCGCCTGTGTGCGTTCGGCACGCGCGGTGCGTGATGCGACATAGGCTTGCACCGCAGGCGGTGCTGCGCTGCCAAATCCGCCATAAAGGCTGCGTGCCGCAGCAAAGGCCATTAGCGCCCAGAACGCCGACAGCCAGCCCGACAACCCGGCATAAAGCGCCAGCCCGCACAAGAGCATCGACACGATAAAGCCGACTAGCCCTAGCGCCATCATCGCCTTGCGCCCACGTTTGTCCGACCGCCGCGCCCAGAACGGTGCACACACCACCCACAACAGCGCCGACCAGCTATAAGCCAGGCTGATCCACACATCTGCAACCTGCAATGCGGTGCCGATCGACGGCATCACCGATTGCATCGCAGTGTTGCCCGCCGCAGTGACCAGCATCACGGTGAACAGCAACGCCATGCGCCCCGAAGGGATCGCTCCGGTAGGGGCTGCTCCGCGAGCCGAGGTATCCGGATGACCGGTGGGGGTGTCAGGGGCGGGCATGATTTCGCCTGCTACGGCAGCAAAGGGGCGCTTTCAATCGCCGTCTTGGCCGGGAACCCACTGCCTATTCGAACGTGTCTTTGATCGCATCAAGGCTGGGCCCGGAAAGCTGTTCGAACATCGCGGCGGCGATGCCGGAAATGATCATGCCGCTCGCCATGCCGGTCAGCCCATTTGCCAACCCGGCCACCAACAGCGCCGCCGTACCCGTGCCGAGCAAGGCTGCAATCACGCCCACGCCCCCATTAAACAGCAAACTGATAACGGTGAAGGCGATCATCAACACCGCCCAGAACAGCATGATTTGCCACTGTTTCGGGCCTGTCAGTTTGAAGCTGGTCTTCATTGCCGTGAATGGATTGAGCGTGCCGCCCAACACAAGCACTGGCATACTCATCGACAGGCGGGCCATGAGCCAGACCACGAAAACGAGCACCGGAATAACGCCAATCACGGCCACGGCAGGTGCCCCTGCTACGCCGCCCAGAATGGAAAACGGCACGATGAGGATGATTGCGCCAATGAAATAAGCGATTGCAAACAGGATCATGACAACAATCGTGCTGGGAACGATCTTGATGCCGGTGACCAACGCCTGAGCTACGGTCGGGCGGTCAGGCCCGATCAACGCAATCATTGCGCCGTATCCTGCGAATTGGAACAGGGCGAGCAGACCGCCCACGCCAATCAGCGGGCCGATGAGTTCCCCCATCCGTTCCGCGACAATTTCGGGATCGGCACCGGGTTCAACCAACATTTGAAAATCCGGAAGCAGCAGATAGACCGCGACTGTCGGCAGCAGCAAAAAGATGCCGGCAAGGACGACGAGCAGCTGTAAATTGTCGCCAACCAACTTCATGCCGCGCGACCAGACTGTGTTCAAATCGAGATTCATATGTCCCCCAAGGCGCATGACGTTTGGTTAGCTCTTGATATCGGCGTTCAATGCCCTCACCGCTGCGCCATGGCAAGCTCTGCTCCTGCTCCTGTGTTGGGCGCTCCGATTGAATGGCGCCGCGAATCCGCGCCGGTTTCCTACGCGCAGGCGCTGCGTGATATGGAGGCCCGTAACGCCGCCGTATTTGCAGACGAAGCGGCTGAGCTGATCTGGCTGCTTGAACACCCGCCGGTTTATACCGCTGGCACCAGCGCCGACCCGGTTGAACTGGTCGATCCCCGGTTTGAGGTGATCGAGGCGGGGCGAGGCGGACGCTACACCTACCATGGACCGGGTCAACGGGTGGGCTACCTCGTCCTGGACCTGGGCAAGCGCGGGCGAGACGTACGCTGTTTCGTTCATGGGATCGAAGGTTGGGTGATTGCAACGCTCGCCTGTTTCGGTGTCGAAAGCTGGCGCGCGGAAGGGCGGGTCGGCATCTGGACCCGCGATATTGATGGCGCTGAGGCCAAGATCGGGGCGATCGGTGTGCGGGTGCGGCGTTGGGTGACGATGCACGGGTTTTCGGTCAACCTTGATCCTGACCTGTCGCACTTCGGCGGGATCGTGCCTTGCGGGATTGCCGAGTACGGCGTTACCAGTCTGGCCCGGCTGGGGCTCAAGGTATCTGCTGAAGAATGGGACACGGCGCTGATCGCCACCAGCAATGATTTTCTTGACGGACTTGGCGGGCCTGCGCGAAAGGCATGTCTGTGAAACGCGCTGTCATCCTCGCCCTCGCCCTTGTCGCCGCTGCTTGCACCGAGGAGGCCGCTGCCCCCGCCAAGCAAGGCGGCAAAGCGGCTGGCGAAGTGTTGGGCGGCGAAATCAGCGATGCGATGATCCCTTTGGAACAGCTCGAATCGCAGGCTCCGCTCGCCCCGCGCACTGCGCCGTCGGCTGGCGAGGTTGATGCCGCGCAGCCCGAGGTGTCCGGCGATAGCGCCCCGACAGACGAAGGGGCCGAAGCAGCCCCTGCTGCCCCGGCCCCCGGTACTGCGCCAGTCGAATAATTATTCGGCGGCTTCGGCCTGTTCTTCGGCCAGTGTCGGATAATCGATGTACCCCTGCGGAATCGGGAAATACCAGCTCTTGGGCACGTCCTTGTTAGGGTTCCAGTGCGCGCCCGCCGCGATCCGGCGATCGAGATCGGGGTTCGAGATATAGGGGCGGCCAAAGCTCACCGCATCGCACTTGCCCGCTTCGATGTCGGCGACGGCTTCCTCGGCGGTGTAATCCGAATTGAGGATTAGCGGGCCGGTGTAGATCTGGCGGATCAGCGGGCTTTGCTTGGGCACATCGGTCTGGCCGAAGGTGCCGTCCGGCCCGGGCTCGCGCAGTTCAACAAAGGCGAGGCCCAATTCTTCGCAAACCTTTGCCGCTGCGCCAAAGGTTGCCGCGGGATTGCTGTCATTCGCGCCTTGCGAATCGCCGTTGGGCGACAGCCGGATGCCGACGCGATCGGCGCCCCACACGTCGATCAGCGCTTCCAGAACTTCGCGCATGAAGCGGGTGCGGTTTTCTGGGCTGCCGCCATATTCATCGGTGCGCAGGTTGGTGTTGTCGCGCAGGAATTGGTCGACCAGGTAGCCATTCGCGCCGTGCAGCTGCACGCCGTCAAAACCCGCCTTCTTGGCGTTTTCGGCGGCGCGGCGGTAATCGCCAATCGTGCGCTTGATGTCTTCGTGGGTCATCGCGCGCGCCTCGGCATAGGGCTGCTTGCCCTGCGGGGTGTGTGCATCGCCGGGTGCGGTGGTGGCGCTGGCTGAGACGGGGGGATTGCCATCGAGGAACACCGGGTGGACGATCCGCCCCATGTGCCACAGCTGCATCACGATCAGGCCGCCTTCTTCGTGCACGGCCTTGGTGATAGCTTTCCACGCTTCGGTCTGTTCATCGCTCCAGATGCCCGGGGCTGACGGCCAGCCCAGTCCTTCGCGGCTGATGCCGGTCGCTTCGGTCAGGATCATGCCTGCGCCTGCCCGCTGGCGATAATATGTCGCCATCAACGCATTAGGCGTGAACATCGGTTCCGCCGCGCGCCCGCGGGTCAGTGGGGCCATGTGGATGCGGTTCTTGGCATGGAGCGCGCCCATCTGGAGCGGCTGGAACAGGACATCATGCATATGTGGGTAATCCTTCTGGGTCAGTTTTGATTGGCTATCCACTTGGGGTGCGCAGGGCTAGGGCGCAAGGATGGAAATTGAGGGTGCGGCCCAAGCAAATCTTGTAACCGAACCGCCGCGCCCAGCGGCGTGGCTGCTGCTGGCCGCTTTGCTCGGCGGTAATATCGCGCTGGCACTGGGGCCATGGTTTGTGCGGATGGTGGATACCGGGCCGGTGTCTGCGGGGTTCTGGCGGTTGTTCCTTGCCCTGCCGTTTCTGGTGCTGCTGGCGCGCGCGAACGGACAGCGGTTGGGCGGCATGGGGGCCAAGACGCTAGGGCTGGTGGCGCTCGGGGCGGTTACCTTCGCGCTCGATCTGGCGAGCTGGCACATCGGGATCGGCCTGACCCGGCTGGGCAATGCGACGCTGTTCGGCAATGCCGGGTCGATCGTACTGCTATTCTGGGGCTTCATCGCCGCACGGGTGCTGCCAAAAGGGCTGCAATGGCTGGCGATCATCTTCGCGCTGGCGGGGGCAGCTATCCTGATGGGGCGCAGCCTCGAAATCTCGAACGCGACGCTGATCGGTGACCTGTTCTGCCTTGCCGCTGGGCTGCTTTACGCGGTGTACCTTTTGACTTTGCAAGGCGCGCGCGGCGCTTTCGGATCGTGGAGCCTGCTGGTCTGGGTAAGCCTGTTCGGCTGCCCGGTGCTGCTCACCATTGCGCTGCTGTTGGGAGAACCGGTGTGGCCGACCGACTGGACGCCGGTGATCGGGCTGTTCATTTGCAGTCAGCTGATTGGGCAGGGGCTGATGGTGTTTGCGCTCAAATACTTCCCGCCGCTGGTGGTGGGCCTAGCCCTGCTGACCCAACCCGCCGTGGCTTCGATCTATGGCTGGCTGGCATTTGGTGAGGCGCTGACGCCGCTGGATATTGCGGGCATGGTGCTGGTGGGAGCGGCGCTGGCGGTGTCGCGGGCGCGCAGCAATTAGGGCGCGAAAAACCGTTCGAATTCGGTCAGGCGTCCCTCGATCAGCGCCAGATCGGGGCCTTTCAGCGCCAGCCGCGCTTGTTCGCCAAGCATGTGGCCCTGTTCGCGCAGCACGCCGCGCCGCGTCATGTCGCTGATCGGCTGAGCGGCATTCTCCAGCACTTGCAGCATGATCTGTGCCGCAATCGGACTGCTTGCTGCCCCGCTGCGGATGCCGCCAAAACCGCGCTGCACGAAATGTTCGAAATTATCAGGGCGCGGCAGGATTGGGCAGTCTTGCGCGTTATCCTTGCAGACATTGCGCCTGAGATCGCGCCGGGCAATTTCCGATGTCGCCGCACCAAGCCAGTGCAGCGCATTGATGGCGGTAAAAGGATCGTTGATCCCCGGAGATAAAGCCCGCAGCGCAATTTCCACCAACTCATCGATCAGGAACTGCGGGTCCTGTTCGGGAGTGCGCACCGGGCCGATGGTGAAGGATTTTTCGATCTCGGCTGCGATTTCATCAGGGTCAGCCCCCTCGATATCGAGCAAGGCAATCCCGCGATGGACGAAATCGCCCGTGCGCAAGCGCAGCGATATCACGCAGCCCTTTTCTCGCGCGGTCTGTTCCAGCCCGGAAAAATCGATCAGCTGGACATAGCCTGCCTCCCGCGCGAGCAGCGATTGCCCTCCGCGCGATGGCTCAGGCTCACAATAGTTGTCTTCTTCGGGATAGGTTTCCCTGATGCTTTGCAGCAGGCGGCGCCCAATCCGTTCGAGCACGATGTTGATGCGGATGGATGAAGGGATGTGATGGAGAAAATACACCAGCACCGCAACGCATAGCCCCATCAGCAAATAGGCGACGACCAATGAGGCTTGCGGGACGAAGCCCGCTCCTGCAGGCCCCGCGGCTTCCTCCGCGACGCGCACCGCGCGCATCACCATTACCGCATAGACAAACGTGCCGATCAATGTGGCCAGACTGAACTGGTTGCCGCGATCTTCCATGAAGTTGGTCAGCAGCCGCGGGCCGTAATTGCCGCTGGCATAGGCGACGGCGGCAATCGTGATCGAGAAAACCGTGGCCGCTACGCCGATCATGCTGCCAGCCATCACCGACAGGATCGTGAGCGAACCCTGCGGGCGCGCTGCAACGAACCAGTCGGCATCAATCAACGGCTGCGCAAACCCGCGCACGTCAATCCAGATCATCACAATGGCAAGCACCATGCCGATGATCGAAAACAGCGCCGGATAGAACCAGTAATTGGCGTTAAGACGCGCCCAGATGAAGCGGATTTCAGCGGTCATGGGGAGGGTACGCCTCAAACTGGAAAGCGAGTACGGATTGGCGGCGGATGCGTTTTGATCCTAGCATTGACGTCACCGCCGCGGAAGTTGGCCGCTCAAGCGGCGCACCCCTCAATCCCCGCTGAAGTGCACCTTGCCCAAATCGCCCATGCCCACCGTCCCGCTCGCCATTTCGAGCATCCGGTCGAGGCTGCGCTT
>JANQTR010000233.1 GCA_030731635.1 Erythrobacter sp.
CGTTTCGATATGGGTGGCGGCAATGTTCGGATCTTGCGGCACGCGTGCGGCCGCAGCGCGAAACGGCGCGGTAAAATCAGCCTCACCCGCCGTCAGGCGCAGGCCAGCAAGGAATGTCAGGCCGGGCAGGAACGCCGGAGCCTGCTGCGCGATTTGTTCAGCAATAATCCGCGCGCCCGCAGGATCGCCCGCGACTTCCAGCGCCTGCGCCTTGCCCAGCCACAATTCGGCATCGCCGGGGTTAACGGCCAGCGCCCGGTCGAACCGCGCGGTGGCATCCGCTTCCCCGGATTCAAGCGCCACTCGCGCCCGACCGTGCAGCGCGCGGGGGCGGGCGGGATCGAGGCTGATCGCGATATCATACCAGCGTGCGGCCTCTGCCAGATCGCCGCGCGCGCGTTCGGAAGTTGCCCGGACGCTGGCATAGCGGGCATCGCGGCGTCCGGCGCTTTCGTGCGCCGTCAGGATCGCGATCGCGGATGCATGGCGGCCCAGTTGTTGCAGCGCAATTGCGTGGTTGATGGCATAGTCTGTGATCTGCGGCGCAGCGGTGCAGGCAGCGGCAAAATGGGCTTCTGCGGTAGCGGCGTCTCCGGCCTTGATCGCCAGATCGCCGGCGGTATCGGCTAGTGCGGCATCGCCGGGGAAGGCCCGCCGCGCAGTCTCTGCCAACGACCGCGCGCCCGGCGCATCGCCCGCATTCAGCGCCGCCCTGATCTGCGCCAACGCGCCCGACGGGTTGGAAAGAGCAGACCCGCTCACTTGCTGCGCAGCCAGCCGGTTACGGCCATGCGCCCGATCGGGGCAAAGGATGGGATATAGCTGACCATATGTGCCTGCGGCACGCGGAACAGGTTGAGCGCATTGAAACGCGGGCGGAACCCTTCGATCACGTCGCCATCATCGTTCAGGAACAGTAGGTACCCGCCCCAATCCGGATGCCAATCATCGCGCGCCAGATTGAGGACATAGGCCACCTCCCACCCTTCGGCGACATGGCTGTCGATGTGGCGGCCAAGGTAGTGGCCGGGGGCGAACAGGGTTGCCTGCCCGTCGGCCTTGAACAGGTGTTCGATCCCGGTCACGTCGCGCGCCAGCTGCATGAAGGCTGGGGCGTTGAGATGTTCTAACAGAATTTCATGGGGCCCGCCTGGCGCCCAGCCTTCCTGCACCGCAGTCAGGATCGGATAGTGGGAAAACCGGAACCCGTATTGCCCTTGCGCGGTGTGCGCTTCAGCGGCCTTGGCGGCCTGTTGCAAATCCTGCTGCCCGTCTGGCGTGCGGGTTGCCGCGGCGCGGAAGCTGCGCGGGCGCTGGTCGCCTGCGCCCACCGCCATGCCCCATTCGGTTTCCCGCGCCAGCACCCGCTGAAGCTCGCGCGCGCTGGCTTCGGTCAGCACGTTTTGCACTTGCACACGGCTCGTCGCGGCAAAGCGCTGCGCGAGGGCCGATCGGTCCAATGCCGGGTTGAGTTCAAACAGTGTCTTCATCAGGCGTTCCGCGCAGAGGCCTGCCACCGCGCTTTGTGCAAGGCAAGTATGGCCGTAGGCACTCTGCCATCATTTTGTCCGCTTGATTTGGCGGTAACGCTCCAATAGGCGGCAGAAGCAAGTGGCGAAGCGCAACCGATTGCGCGCGCCGCGCCCGCAGCCATGCGGGTCAATGTGTAAGGGAGAGAGACATGACCACAGCCTATATTGTCGAAGCAGTGCGCACTGCAGGCGGTCGCCGCGGCGGGCGGCTTGCCGGGGTGCATCCGGTGGATCTGCTGGCGCGCTCGCTCGATGCCGTCGTGGAACGCAGCGGGATTGATCCGGCTGCGATTGAAGATGTGATCACCGGTTGCGTCAGTCAGGCAGGCGAACAGGCGATGCAGGTCGGGCGGATGGGCGTGCTTGCCTCCAAGCTGCTGCCGCAATCGACCCCGGCGGTGACGATCGATCGCCAGTGCGGCTCCAGTCAGCAGGCGATCCAGTTTGCCGCCCAAGCGGTGATGAGCGGGACACAGGATGTGGTCATCGCCAGCGGCGTTGAAAGCATGACCCGCGTGCCGATGGGTTCCAACGTGACGCTCCACATGAAGGAAGGCCTTTATGCCAAGGCGGATGGGATTGAGGCCAAATTCCCCGGCATCAATTTCAGCCAGTTCATGGGCGCGGAGATGATCGTCAAGAAGC
>JANQTR010000234.1 GCA_030731635.1 Erythrobacter sp.
AGGCCACCGCCCATGTTCTCGACGAAATTGTCCATCCAGCGCTTCTGCCAGCCCGGGTTGGCAATCCGCGCGAACCATTCGGGATCGATCGGATGGTTATTGCGCACATCGACCGAGGATGGCGTGCGCTGGAATACGAAGAGTTGCTTGGCGGTCTTGGCGACCTGCGGGATGCATTGCACGCTGGTCGCGCCGGTGCCGATGATGGCGACCCGCTTGTCGACGAGCTTGTCCATCGGCGCGCCGTTCGCATCGCCGCCAGTGTAGTCGTAATCCCAGCGGCTGGTGTGGAACGATTTGCCCTTGAAGGTCTCGATGCCCGGAATGCCCGGCAGCTTCGCCACGTGCAGCGGGCCGGTGCCGATCGCGACATATTTGGCGGTGAAATCGTCGCCGCGGTTGGTGGTGAACCGCCAGACCCGTGCGGCCTCCTGCCACTCGATGCTCGACACCTCGGTGTGGAACAGCGCCTTGTCGTAGAGGCCGTATTGCTCCGCGATCCGCTCGCAATGCGCGCGGATTTCCGGGCCGCGGACATATTTCTCGCTCGGCATATAGCCGGTCTCTTCGAGCAGCGGCAGGTAGATCATCGCCGCCGTGTCGCAACGCGCTCCGGGATAGCGGTTCCAGTACCAGGTGCCGCCGACACCGCCCGCCTTGTCGATCAGGCGAAAGCTATCGACGCCCGCTTCCTTGAGCCGCGCACCGACCACCAGGCCCGACATGCCTGCGCCGACAAAGGCGAAGGTAACATGGTCAGTTACCGGCTTGCGCTCGATGAACGGGGTATAAGGATCGGCGGCGAGCGCGGCGAATTTGCCGGACAGCCGCTGATATTGGTCATTGCCATCGGGACGCAGCCGCTTGGCACGCTCGGCGGCGTATTTCGCCTTGATATCAGCCTTGTCGAGCACCGTCGTCATTATGCAAACCCCTCACCTGGTTTGTGCGCTGCACCGGATGGCCTGCCGGCAAACGACAACGTGCGACCCGGCGCCATGGGCTAGCAGCGCAGCTGCCATCGCGCTGTGTTGGGGCAATTTAATGCATTACATTAGATTGTCAAGCGAGCGCGGCTATCACCGGCGCTTATGCAGGCGCGCTCAGATAGGCCGCCTGGCAGATGGCCGCTTCCCTGACCGCGGCTTCAATCGGCGCTGCTGTCCCCGCCTCGACCGCGCGGGCAAAGCTCACGGCCTGCACCATCGCGATGACGAAACTCTGTCGCATCCGGGGCTCCAGCATTGCGAGCGGGATTTGCGGCAGGCAGGCGATGATCTCCTCGCTCAGGCGCACGAAGGTCTGTGCCCCTGCGTTCATGATCAGCTTAGGATAGTCGAACCGCGGATCGGACACGAACTGAAGGCAGAACCGGGCGTAGACGCGGCCGTTGTCTTCGAGACAGGCTTCCAGAAAGGGTCCGATCGCCGCCTCGACCAGTGCCACCAGCCGCGCTTGCGGATCGGCTTCGGTGACCCGCTCCAGCCGCGACGCGCGCTCCGCCTCGATTTCGCGATAACGCTTGGCGAAGACTTCCTCGATCAGACTCTCAATGCTGCCGAAATGGTAATGCACCGCGCTGGCATTGCGCGCCCCGGCATCGGTGGTGATCATCTTGACCGAGACCGAGCCCAGACCCTTTTCGGCAATCAGCCGCTCGGCTGATCGCAGCAATTCAGTCTTGGTGTCCTCACGGCTTGAAACTTCCATAACACTCGCTATTAATGCCAAGCATTAGAATGGCAATGCTGGGTTTATCATTCCTCGGAAGAAGATAGCAAGCCGGGGACAAATTGAAAGGACCCCGCATCACGCGCCTTGGGGAGAGCGCCTGTGCATGACGCTGACTGCGGGGCTGCTGCCGGAAGGCCGCCGGTGAGCCCGCCGCCGCTTGGGCGCTGGACCAAACTGGCTTTCGGCTCTGGTGCGGTTGCGCCGGGGGTGGCGACGGGTGGGTTCGAATTCTTCCTGCTCATCTACTACAGTCAGGTGGTCGGGCTCGATGCCCGGCTGGTGGGGCTGGCAATCCTGATCGCGTTGATCTGCGATGCGATCAGCGATCCGATCGTCGGCTATTGGTCGGACAATTTCCATTCGCGCTGGGGCCGGCGGCATCCGATGATGTATGCTTCGGCGATCCCGGTAGCGCTGAGCTTCTTCCTGCTTTGGTCGCCGCCTGAAGGGGCGAGCCAGACCGTGCTGTTCTGGTATCTGCTGGTGCTGGCGGTGACGGTGCGCACCGCGATCACCTTCTACCGCACCCCATCGGCGGCGCTCACCCCCGATCTGACGCCCGATTACAGCGAGCGCACAAAGCTGATCAGCCTGCGCTATTTCCTCGGCTGGACCGGAGGCAATGCGGTGGCGGTGTGGATGTTCTTCATCCTGTTCCCGCGCTCCAAGACCCCGGAAATCGCCGATGGCCGCTTCAATCCGGATGCCTACCTCACCTACGGGGTCGTGGCGTCCGTCGTGATCCTGCTGTCGATCCTGATCGGTTCGATCGGTGTCCATTCGCGCATTCCCTACCTCACGCCTGCGCCGCCGAAACGCCGATTCACCCTGACGCTGATCTTCGGCGAATTGTTCGAAACCCTGTCGAACCGCTCCTTCCTCGCGCTGTTCGCCGGCGCCATGCTGTTCGGCATCGCGGCGGGCCTGAGTTCGGGCATGTCGCTTTACTTCTTCACCTATTTCTGGGGCTTCAGCGAGATCGAGACCGGGATGGTGTTCCTCGGCACATTCGCCGCCGTGCTGATCGGCTTCGTGCTCGCGCCCATCGCCTCGCGCCGGTTGGGCAAGAAGCGCGGGGCAATCATCGTCGGCCTTATTGCCTTTCTCGGCGCGCCGCTGCCCATCGTCCTGCGGCTGCTGGGCCTGCTGCCGCCCAACGACGATCCTTTCGTGTTCTGGTTCGTGCTGTGCGCGCAGGTGATCGATGTCGGCCTGATCATCTGCTTCCAGATCCTGTTCGCCGCGATGCTGGCCGATCTGGTCGAAGACAGCGAGGTCACAACCGGGCGACGCTCGGAAGGCGTCTTCTACGCGGCTGAGACCTTCGTCGACAAGTCGGTCCGCGGTATCGGCGTAATGGCGGCAAGCGCAGTGCTGACCTTCGCCGCCTTGCCGACAGGGGCCAAGGTCGAAGAGGTCGGTGCCGACACGCTATGGTGGATGGGCGCGCTTTACGTGCCGCTGGTGCTGGCGCTGTGGCTAAGCATGATCGCGGTGATCGCGCAGTATCGGATCGACGAGGCCAAGCACGAGGCGAACCTGCGCCAGCTTGGTCGTTAGCGACGCGCGGGCGCGGCGGTTACTTCGCTTCGACCGCCGCTACCACGCGTTCGATGGCCTCGGCGATTTCGACCGGCACTTCTTCTTGAAGGAAGTGACCGGCCTGGGTCTCGGTGACCCGAGCTGCGGGGTACATCGCCTTCATCGTCGGCAGCGCGCGCGCGAGGATCGGATCGCGCATGCCCCACACGATCTCAGTCGGCACGTTTAGCGTTCCGGCATAGGCCTCGATTTCGCTCATTGGTCTTGAGGTTGGGTGATCGGGGCCGGTCGGGACCATCCGCATCAGCGCCAGCGGGCCCTTCTTGTTGCCGCTGTCGATCACCGGGCGCTTGTACAGCGCCGCAACCTCCGGCGGGATCGAGGCCGGATCGCCCTGAGTTTCGTGCAGACGGTCGAAGATCGAGACGGCGTTCTCCAGCAGGATCTCGCCCACGATCGGGGTGGCGGCGATGGCGTGCGGGCGCGAGAGTTCGAATTTCTCCTTGGGCGCGGTCCAGCCCGTGTTGAGGATGACCATGCCCTTGAGCAGCTCGGGGGAGCGCATCAGTGCGCCGAGGCCGACCGCGCCGCCCCAATCCTGTCCGACATAGACCACGCCGCCCAGATCCAGCTGGCGCAGCGCTGCGTTCATCCAGCGGATGTGGTTGTCCAGCGTGTGCTCGCTGGCCGGAACCTTGGTGGAGAAGCCCAGCCCGACCATGGTCGGCATGATCAGCCGCATCCGATCGGTGGGGAGCTCCTGTCCGACCTTGCGGTACAGCAGGCCGTTGGTGGGGTTGCCATGCTGGAGATAGACCGGCATGCCCGTCCCGGTCTCCAGCATGTGGATCTTGATCCCCGGCTCGACCTCGATGAGATAGCTTTTGTAACCTTCGGGCAGGGCAGCAGCGGCGTAGTCAGGCAGGGGGAAGGCTTCGAATGTGCCAGACGCCGTTGTAACGGTGCCCGATCCCTGCGGCGTCACAGCTGCGCCGTCGCGGGTCATCCACAAAAGGCCGACCACAACAGGGGCCACCACGATACCAAGCCCGATCAGCAACTTCACCATCACGACCCGATCTCCCAAGACTGCCAGATTAATGCACGGCATTACCAGCGTCTCTAACGCGATCCTTTGCGCTGATCAAGTTCCGCGCGGCGCTTCTGTGGCGCGCGCAGCGAGATACAGCAGGCCGACAAACACCAGCTCCGGAACGAACCGTTCGGGCAGGGGTGGAGCACCATGGAGAGCACTAGCGACAATCCGCCCGATCGCGAACAGGCCGAACATCATCATCGGCGGATAGTACCACATGCGCTGTTTGCGGATCAGCGCCAGCATCAGGCAAACGGCGATGGTCAGGCACCAGCTGGCCAGCGCGCCGATCATCGAGCTGAGGCCCAGGCCGCCCTCGGGTACGGCAAAACCCCAGAACCGAACGGCTGTGGCAGGATTGACGAGCCACAGGATGCCCTGGGCACCGAAAAGCAGCGCCAGCAGCACAGGCGGCAGCTGGGCGAGGTATCGCAGGAACCTGCCCATCGCCCCGCCTCAGAACGACCGGCGCAGGGTCACGCCGTAGGTGCGTGGCTGGCCGGGCGCACCGCTGAACGAGCCTGCCTGCAAAACCGTCGGGCTGGCAAAGACGAGATATTCGTCATCGAACAGGTTGCGCGCCCACAGGGCTACCGCAAATCCCTTAGCCGTTCTGATTCCCAACGACGCGTTGATCAGGTTCTGTTCGCGCGTGTAATCGAACGCATCAATGATCGCCTCCTGCGCGGGATCATCGAAGAACGGCGAATCGCCGATATGCTGCCAGTCGGCCCGCACGAAAGCGTCGAGGCTGCCGATCGTGAACCCGTAATTGGCCGCCATGCTGAACTGGGTTTCGGCAATGCCCTGCGGCTGCTGCCCGGATACATCGATCCCGGCACCGAAATTGGGGAAGCTGTCATAGACCGGATCAAGGAAGGTCGCCCCGCCCGACAGGATCAGCCCGGCATAGGGGTTCCAGGTGAAATCGAACTCCACCCCGAAGGTCGATTGTTCTGCCGCATTGGCGAGCACGAAGCCGTTGTCGGTGAAGACATTGGTCTGGAAGTTTGTGATCGTCTGATCGAAAACGGTGAGGTTGAAGCTCAGCCGATCGAAGGTGGTCTTGAGCCCGAGCTCATAGACCTCGGAATCTTCCGGCCCGGCAAAACGCGTGCCCGGCAACAGGTTGACGCGATTGAGCCCGGCATCGGTGATCGGCGATGAGGGGGTCACGAACACTGGCCGCTGGGTGAAGCGATCAAACACCGGATTGCCGGCAGTAAAGTCGGCCGCGAACGGGCGGCTCTGGCGCGAGAGGTTCCAGGAGGTCGCCTTGAAGCCGGTCGCGTAGGAGGCGTAGACATTGATGTTGTCGGTCACTTCATAGGCGAGCCGGGCGGTAAAATCGGTGCTGCTATCGTTGCTCCTCCCGTCTTCAACCGCGTTGGGAAAGCTGAGGAACTGGGGGAACGGCTGCAGGGCGCGCAGCGCGTTGAATGGATTGTTCGGCCCCCGCGCCACCACCAGCGCCTGTTGCTGAAGCTGCGCGTAGACCTGCGGGTTGGCTTGGATGAAACCCCCGACCTGAGCAGGGTTGGTCGGATTGACACCCCGGCCCACCAGCAGCTGCGACAGAGTCGCAGCATAGCCCAGCTGGTCGAGATTCTGGGCTGACAGCGCCTCGGTGCTGACCGCGTTGAGGCTGACCTCTTTTTCGTCCTCGGTGTAGCTGATGCCAAAGGTTGCAGTCAGCCGATCGGTGAGGTTGAGATCGACCGTCCCGAAAATCGACCAGGCGGTGTTGTCTTGACGGCTGTTGTCCGTGATCCCCTGACCCGCGCCGCCCAATGTGGGCGGGGCGGTCCCAGTGGTCTGGGTAATGAGGTTGGTGAGATTGAGCAGAACCTGCGGACTGCCTAACAGGGAATCGAGATAGGGGCGGTAATCCGGGCCATTGAATATTTGATTGGCCGCTTCCAGCCTTTCGTCGAAATAGTAGCCGCCAATCGTCCAGTCGATGAAGTTCCCCGCTCCCACCGATTGCAGCCGGACTTCTTGGGTGAAGGTTTCGATCTCGCTCTGCTGGCTGACCGCGCTGAACAGCGAAAGATCGGTGACGTCGGCATCGAAATTGGAATCATTGGTGTTGCTGCGGAAAGCGGTGATGCTGGTCAGCGCAGCAAAGCCCAGATCGAAATCGCCCTGCAGCGAGACGCCGGAGTTCTCGATTTCATTGGCCGGGGCGACATCGTAGAACACCTCATAGGAGAACGGGTCCTCCGAGACGAACTGCCCGCCTACCGCGCGGATATTGACCCCGGTCGGCCCTTCGATCAGATTGGTAACGCCGCAGCAGACCTCGTCAATCTTGTCATAATCGGCGATCAGGCGAAACGAGATGTCGAGCGATGGCTCCCATAGGATATCGCCGCGCACGCCCCAACGATCACGTTGATTGTAATCTTCGCCGGTGCCGAGGTCTTCGAAGAACCCGTCGCGGCTATTGTAGTTGCCCGAAAGCGAGGCCGCGAGATTTTCGGTCAGCGGCCCGGTGACATAGGCTTCGATGCGGCGTTGATCAAAATTGCCATAGCTCGATTCGAACCGACCTTCGAAATCGAACTGCGGCTTGCGGGTCGTAACCGAAATCACCCCGGCAGAGGCGTTCTTGCCGAACAATGTCGATTGCGGCCCGCGCAGCACTTCGACCCGTTCGAGATTGGGCAGGTCGGAAATCGCCGCGGCCGAGCGCGAGCGGTAGACCCCGTCGATGAACACGCCGACCGAAGGCTCAAGCCCGATAGCATTTTGGCCGTTGCCGAAGCCGCGGATAAAGAAGGTGGCGTTGCCCGAGGTCTGCCCCTGGCGCACCGCCAGCGAGGGGACCAGCGTCTGCAGATCGATCAGGTCCTGGATTTCGGCCTGTTCGATTTCATCGGCGCTGACCACCGACACCGCAACCGGTGTTTCCTGAAGCGTCTGTTCGCGCTTTGTGGCTGTTACCACGATCACAGGGATTCGCGATGTCTTCACCTCACCCCCCTCGGGGTCAGGATCCGTCTGATCCTGGGCATGAAGCGGTGCGGCAAGGCCGATGAGCAGAGCCGGTAGCGCGGCGCTAAGCGCCAACGCCGAACGATGTTTGACGGGCCGATTCCCCCGGTGAGCTCGCAGCAATATTCCCTCCCCAAGTCGGTGGCCGTCATCCTTTGTGACGGCTGATTGATCGCATTAATGGTAGACATTATTTTGACGTCTGCAAGTGCGGAATTGCGAGCCGCCGGCTCGCACCGGGATCTCGTCCCCGGCGCTGCCGGATTGCATTTTTTAATTGCCTCCATTAATTCTTGTGCGAGAATGGTGTGCAAGTGGCGGCAAATTCGTCTCCATAGGCAGGCTGAGGGCTCCAGGGCCGCTCTGAGGGGAAACGGAATGCTGAAGAAGATCGGGCTCGCCGGACTTGTCGTCGTGCTGCTGATCGGCGCGCTGGGGTGGTTCAATCGCAACACAATCATCCAGGCGATCGCGCTCAATCGGGCGATGGCGAACAGGATCGAGGCCGGACCGACCCAGACCGTGCCGTGGGATCAGGGACCTGCGCAAGCAGCCGCGCCACTCACCGACCGGCCGCCCAACATCGTGTTCATCTTGCTCGATGATCTGGGCTATAACGACATCACCACCTTTGGCGGCGGCCTTGCGGGCGGAAAGGTGCCCACGCCCAATATTGACCAGCTGGCCGCGCAAGGCGCGATCTTCAGCCAAGCCTATTCAGGCACCGGCACCTGTGCACCGTCGCGCGCGATGCTGATGACCGGGCGCTATCCCACCCGCACCGGGTTCGAATTCACGCCGACGCCTGATGGCATGACGGGCGTGATCGCAGCCTTTGCCGCTGATCGCCCGCAGAGCCACCTGCCCCCGCTTGAGGTCAATCCCGACGTCAATGACGACGAACTGCCATTTCGCAACAAGGGCTTGCCGGGATCGGAAATCACCATCGCCGAATTGCTGAAACAGCAGGATTATCACACCGTCCACATCGGCAAGTGGCACCTCGGCAACAGCCCGCAATTCCTCCCGAATGCGCAAGGGTTTGACGAAAGCCTGCTGATGCACAGCGGGCTCTATCTGCCCGAGGATGACCCGAACGTCGTCAACGCCAAGCTCGATTTCGACCCGATCGACAAGACCCTGTGGGCCGCGATGAGCTATGCCGCATCCTACAATGGCGGCAAACCGTTCGAGCCGGGTGGCTATCTCACCGATTGGTGGACCGACGAAACCTTGCGGGTGATCGAGGCCAACCGCAACCGCCCGTTCTTCCTCCACCTCGCGCACTGGGCGCCGCACACGCCGCTGCAGGCCACCAAGGCGGATTTCGACGCGGTCGGCGAATTCGGGACGCATCGCGAACGGGTCTATGCCGCGATGATCCGCGCGGTGGATCGCAGCATTGGGCGGGTAATGGACAAGCTTGAGGCCGAAGGCATGGCCGACAACACCATCGTGATCCTGAGCAGCGACAATGGCGCGCCCGGTTATATCGGCATCCCCGAAGTTAACGCCCCATATCGTGGGTGGAAGATCACGCTGTTCGAAGGCGGCATCCGCGTACCGATGTTCGTGAAATGGCCGCAGCGGATCGCACCAGGAACGGTGGTCGATACGCCGGTGGCGCATATCGACCTGTTCCCCAGCCTCGCCTCAGCCGCTGGCGTGGCGCTTCCGGGGGACCGGGTGATCGACGGGGTCAATTTCATGCCCGCCGCTTTCGGAACCGGGCCCTTGCAGCGCAAGGACAATGCGATCTTCTGGCAATCGGGTAAATATCGCGTGGTGCGCGCGGGCGACTGGAAGCTGCAGGTGGATGGCTATCAGAACAAGCTGTGGCTGTTCGATCTCGCCGCCGATCCGACCGAGAAGAACAACCTTGCGGCCCGGCAGCCGCAGAAGGTCGCTGAGCTGAAGGCGCTGCTGGCAGCGCATCACGCCAATGCCGTCCCTTCGCTCTGGCCGCACAGCCTGATCAGCCCAATCACGATCGACAAGACCCTCGATCAGGCGTTAGCCAAAGGGGATGAATACGTCCTCTGGCCCAATTGAGGGGGGCGGCCAGAATGAACATCGTGCTCACGGGTTTGGCGGTCATCGGCGGGTTTATGGCGCTAACCATCGCCTTGGCCGTGGTCATCGGGATGCTCCAGCCATCGCGCCGCATCCACCGGAACCGCACCGTCATCTTTGCCGCGCTGCGGCAGGCGCAACCCGGCGCGCGCCTCATTGCTATGGATGCGCTTTGGAGGTCCACGGCCCTGTTCACGCTGATCGGTGATGATGATTCCTATTGGACCGATTACCTGATCCTCTCACCCGGCGCTGTGGATGTGGCGGAGCTGAAGGCCCAGCCAGGGGTATCGGACCTGTTCGTGGCTGAAGTCGCCCTCACGCCGGTCCCCGCGATTGCCCTCGGCGTGCTCAGGCTCCGGCATTTGCTCGGCCTCACCCGCAGGCCCGCAGCGCCCTTGCCGAGCGCGCTCGACCACATCGAAGGGCGGCGCGATGTGCTGCCCACCATCGATGCCATCGCCAAGGCCCAGGCTCTGCCTCAGGATCTGCCCTTGGCGATGATGAATTTTCTCGAATATCCCGCAATCGCCAAGGGCGACGCGGCCGATGGGCGCGCAGCCTATCTTCGCTATGGCCGCCAGGCCATGCGGGCGGTCCACGGTGTCGGCGGCCAGTTCCTGTTTGCCGGTCAGATCAGGGCGGTGCTGGCCGCGCCGAAAAGCCCGGACTGGCAGACCCCGTGGGACGACGTGGCGGCGATGATCTATCCCGACCCCACCGCGATTTTCGCCATGGAGCAATTCCCCTTCTACCGCCGGGCGCTCGGCGACCGGGACGAAGGCCTCAAACGCACCCGCGTGATCGCCACCCGCGCCTATTGAACGGACGCGCGCCGACGCAGCAGCGC
>JANQTR010000235.1 GCA_030731635.1 Erythrobacter sp.
TCGATCTTGTCGCCCATGGTGCGGATATGTTCGGGCTTGGGGCCGATCCAGATGATGTCATGCGCTTCGACAATGTCGGCGAACTTGGCGTTTTCGGACAGGAAGCCATAGCCGGGATGGATCGCATCGCACTGCGCGATTTCCGCCGCCGAAATGATGTTGGCGATGTTGAGATAGCTTTCCGATGCCGCAGGCGGACCGATGCATACCGCATGATCGGCCAGCCGCACGTGCATCGCATCGGCATCGGCGGTGGAGTGCACCGCGACCGTTTCGATGCCCATTTCATGCGCCGCGCGGTGAATGCGCAGCGCGATTTCGCCGCGATTGGCGATCAGGATACGCTTGATGGCCATGAGCTTACGCGATCACGACAAGCGGCTGGTCGAATTCGACCGGCTGGGCATTATCGACCAGAATCGCGGTCACCATGCCCGATCGCGGGGCGATGATCGGGTTCATCACCTTCATCGCTTCCACGATCAGCAAGGTGTCGCCTTCCTTGACCGGATTGCCGACAGTGATGAACGCTGCGGCACCCGGTTCAGGCGTGAGATAGCAGGTGCCGACCATCGGCGATTTGACCGCGTTCGTCAGGTCTGGCCCTGCAGGCGCGGCGGGTTCGGTCGGCGCGGGCGCAGCTGCGACGGGCGCAGGCGCTGCGGCGGCCGGAGCGGGCGCTGCGGCATAGACAGGTGCAGCCGCCGCCACCGCGCCGCGTGAGACGCGGATCTTGCGATCATCATCCTCGACCTCGATTTCGGTCAGGCCGGTTTCGTTGAGCAATTCAGCGAGTTCGCGCACCAGCGCGGTATCGATGTTCATGCCGGACTTGCGCCCGTTCGCCTTGCTGCCTTGGCCACCGTCGTTTGCCATGTATGTCCCTTGTTATTGTGTAACGCCCGTTGAGCGTGTGGGGACTATTGCCGCGAATTGCGGCTGGCAAGTGGCAAGGATGCAATTTGTGAAACTCTGATGACGATTCAGGGGCGGGGTCAGACCTGCCCCGACGCTACGGCCTCAAGCGCGATGCGGTAGGAATCCGCGCCGTGGCCCTCCACGGTCATGGCTGCGGCCATGCCGACATAGGAGAGGTGGCGGAACGCCTCGCGGGTTTTGGGGTCGGACAGGTGGACTTCGATCACCGGCGTTCTGATCGCCTTGATCGCGTCAAGCAGCGCGACGGAGGTGTGGGTATAGGCCGCCGCGTTGAGCAACACCGCCCGTGCGCCTTCCGCCTGCGCTTCGTGCAGCCAATCGACCAGCATCCCTTCGTGATTGGTCTGGCGCATCTCGATTTCGAGCCCGAGTTCGCGGGCGCGGTCTTCGAGCATCCCGGCGATATCATCGAGCGTGGTGGTGCCATAAATCTCCGGCTCACGCGTGCCGAGGAGATTGAGGTTGGGGCCGTTGAGGACGTAGACGAGGTTGGTCATGGGGTGGGGATAGCGTGAAGGTGCGGGGCGGGGAAGTGGCCCGGTCGCGGTTCTCCGTTGTCGAGACTTTTTACATTACTTTACGGCATCTTAAGGCAAAACCTAATATCTACGATCCATGGACGCGCGCCTCGCCTTGATCAAGAAACTGCAAGGACACCCCGAGCTCACTTACGTCGAGCTGCCGGGCAAAATCAGGATTGAGGCACCCACGCCTTATGGCTTCGCAGTCGAGCTTCACGGTGCAGTGAACGAATGGACGGTCTACCTTGGCGAGGCTGGCTACCACGAGACCTTCTCAACATCCGACGAGGTGTTGAATTTCATCGCGTGGTGCTATTCTGGAGAAGCGCGCATTCGTGAGATTTGGCGGGGCAACTGGCCACAGAAGGTGATCCTTGAAGCACTCCAAGGCGGTCAGTGGCTGGAAGACGCCGAGACAGGCTATTTCTTTGTGCCGTTCTGGCTGCCGCGACGCGAAATCTTGCGAACAAATCCGAACTTGCTGAGAGACTAACTGCCTTCACATATCTTCCTAGCCCAGTGCAGACGGCCCTACCGATCCACGCCTTTGACCTTCCCCCACTGCCGCGCCGCCGTGTAGCCCAGATAGCCGGTGCCAAACAGCGCATAGAGCGGCTCGGGTAGCCCATTGAGATAGGCGTTCATCCCCGCAGCAATGTCGCGGGCGGCCAGCGGGTTGAACGCGCTC
>JANQTR010000236.1 GCA_030731635.1 Erythrobacter sp.
AGCATCCGGTCGAGGCTGCGCTTGGCTTTCAGGCGCATCCCTTCCTCGATCTCGATCTGCGGGGTCAGGTCGCGCAGCGCGGTGTACATCTTCTCCATCGTGTTGAGCGCCATGTAGGGGCAGATATTGCACGAACAGTTCCCGTCCGCGCCCGGCGCGCCGATGAAGGTCTTGCTCGGCAGCGCCTTTTCCATCTGGTGGATGATGTGCGGTTCGGTGGCGACGATCAGGGTGTCGCCTTCGAAATCCTGCGCGAATTTCAGGATGCCGCTGGTCGATCCGACATAATCGGCGTGGTCGATGATGGTTGGCGGGCATTCGGGGTGCGCGGCAACCGGCGCGCCGGGGTGCTTTTCCTTCAGCTTGAGCAATTCGGTCTCGCTGAACGCCTCATGCACTATGCAGACGCCGGGCCACAGCAGCATTTCGCGGTCGAACTTGCGGCTCAGATATCCACCCAAGTGCCGGTCCGGCCCGAAGATGATCTTCTGTTCGGGCGGGATCTGGGCGAGGATCGTCTCGGCGCTGGAGGAGGTGACGATCACGTCCGACAAGGCTTTCACCTCGGTCGAACAATTGATGTAGGTCAGCGCGATGTGATCAGGGTGGGCTTCGCGAAAAGCGCGGAATTTTTCCGGCGGGCAGCTATCTTCAAGGCTGCAGCCAGCGTCCATGTCGGGCAGGATCACGGTTTTCTGGGGGCTGAGGATCTTTGCCGTATCGGCCATGAACTTCACCCCGCAAAACAGGATGACATCCGCATCCGTTTCCGCCGCCTTGCGTGACAATTCGAGGCTGTCGCCTACGAAATCGGCAATGTCCTGAATATCCGGCGTCTGGTAATAATGGGCGAGGATCACCGCGTTGCGCTCTTTGCGAAGGCGGTTGATTTCTGCCAGCAGATCGGTGCCGGTGGGGTTCTTGGTGACAATGCTCATGGACTGGTCCCGGTCGTGAATTGTTGCAGGTGATATAGTATGGCGGTGCGGTTATGCCACCCGCCAGATGTCGTCTTCACGCCGGACGGCCCCGCGCTTTTCCAGATCGATCAGATGCGCGGTGACGCTCATTTCCGCTGCTCCGATCAGGCGCGGGTCGAGGCCCTTATACATATCCGGGATAAAGCCGCTGACCGGGCGCGCAGCTTCGCCCAGCAGGCGCAGGATTTGCGCCTCGCGCTGGCGGCGGTGGCCGATCATGCCGCGCACAAGCTGGCGCGGCTTTTCAATCGCGGCGCCGTGGGCGGAGTGGTAACGCACATCCTCGCGCGCCATCAGCTTGTCGAGGCTGGCCATGTAATCGCCCATGTCGCCATCGGGCGGGATCACAACGCTGGTCGACCAGCCCATCACATGATCGCCGGTGAACAGCGCGCCGCTTTCCTCCAGCGCAAAGCACAGGTGGTTCGAGGTATGGCCCGGCGTGGCGACGGCGGTGAGCGTCCATCCGGTGCCGCGCATGCCTTCGCCATCGGCCAGCACGCGGTCGGGCGCGTAGGTCGGATCGAACGCCTCATCTGAACGCGGACCAGCGACTTGCAGAACCAGCGGCGCGCAGCCAACAATGGGCGCGCCCGTACGTTCGGCCAAGGGCGCGGCGGCGGGCGAGTGATCCCGGTGGGTGTGGGTGCACATGATCGCGACGATCTTGCGCCCCGCAACCGCAGCGATGATCGCATCAATATGTGCGTCATCGTTCGGGCCGGGGTCAATCACCGCACAATCCGGCCCATCGGCCTCGCCCACGACATAGGTCTGGGTGCCGGTGAAGGTGTAGGGCGAGGGATTGGGCGCCAGTACGCGGCGTACCAGCGGTTCAACCGCTTCGGCAAGCCCGGTGGGCCAGGGTTCGGGGGGAATGGTTACCATGGTGGGCGTCATGCCGCTGCGCGCCGGTTAAGTCGAGAGGCAGCATCAGGAGGCGGCAGGCGCGCTGTGCCTGTGACTGGTTCAGCCGATGTCGCGCATGCGCCCGAATTCGCGCCCGATCCGTTCCTGAAACGCGCGCGCAGGCGATGTCATTTCGAAACGCTGGCGCCACGCCTCATCCAACCGGGCAATGCGTTGATGTAGCCTTTCGGTATCGGCGATCAGTTCGCAGGTTTCGGGTTCGAGCAGCGCGAGCTGTTTTTCGTCCGAGCCGCGATCGGGCGGCAGCCCGCCGTGAAGCCGCACCTGATTTTCGCTCAATTCGCCTGAAAACAGCGCCCTCTGGTTCAGCAGCCAGGCCAACACGTGCATCATCCGGGTCGTTGTCTTCAGCCCCTCGGTCGACAGCGCGAGGCGGGCAAAGGCATCTTCGTCTGATTGCGGCGCACGGGTGCCCGCCGAAAACACCGCGCGCACATCATCCGCCAGCACGAGCGCCTCGGTATACAGCGCCTCGACAATCGGGCGGGACAGGTTTGTTGTGCGGGACATGTTGCAGCGCAGATTACGCCGCCCATGCTGCTTGCGCCACCGCGGTATGGTTACTTTCCATCAAATTTTTGCTTACGTCCCGCCCCGGAACAGCTTGCGGGCTTTGATAACCATGCAGGGCTGGCCAGGTCGGTCAGGCGTCTGCCAGTTGGCACAAGCGAAAGCTTCAAATCAGGCGATAATATCGGGCAGCAGCGTATCTTCGATAATCGCGATCTGATCTCGCAGGCGCAGTTTGCGCTTTTTCAGCCGGGCGATTTGCAGCTGGTCGGCCGACGCGCTTCCCCGCGCGGCTTCGGTCAGAGCGGCAATCGCGGCATCAAGGTCGCGGTGCTCGGTCTTGAGCAACTCAAGCGCTTTCCTGAGCTCTTGCTCGGTCATCTTGGCACTTGTTCCTTCCCGCGTCGCGCACACTGCGCCGACCATTGGCGGTGGTTGACCCGCGCAATGCCTGGGCCCGCTACGCGTTCCTGGGCGATTCGGTAAGATGGCCCGTGCATTTTTAAAGGTTAGTTTTTGGGGCAAGCGCTTCAAACCAAAATGCCAGACTTGCAGTTAACGGCTCATCGCAGATCAACACGGATGCATCGATTTACGTTTCATCAGGGCTTTGCAACGCAGTCTGCATATGGTTTCACTGAAACCTGCGGCTCGGCCGCTGTGTATGCCGAGTCGCCTTTCCGGGGGCATCCCCCCGCAGATAAGGAGAATGAACTATGGCATCGACCGCAGTGTCTTCCCACCTCAACGCCTTGCAGAGCAAGCACGCTGGCCTCGAAGCCCGCCTGCGCGCTGAAATGGCCCGGCCTGCGCCAGACACCGCCACGATCCAATCCATCAAGAAACAGAAACTGCGATTGAAGGAAGAACTTGCCACGCACTAAGCGTCGCAAACACGCGCTGCGGCGGCGGTCGGCATTTTTCCGTTTTTGCATTTGCGCAGCGGAGTGCCTAAGCCATTATTTCCATGACCGCCGCCGCCGCCGCCCGACAGATCCTCACCCGCCTGACCGAAGTCATGGCCTCGCGTCTTCACGCGCAGGGCAAGCTTGATCAGGTCGTCGAAATCATCGGCGAATGCTTGTCGAGCGAGGTGTGCTCTATCTACCTGCTGCGCGAAGGTATGCTCGAACTGTTCGCGACGCGGGGCCTTAATCAAAGTGCGGTGCACGTTACCCGGATGGCGATTGGCGAAGGGCTGACCGGCGCAATCGCGCAGAAAATCGAAACGCTTAACCTGGCCGAGGCGAAGGCGCATCCTGACTTCCAATACCGCCCTGAAACGGGTGAGGAAAAGTTCCATTCCTTTGCCGGGGTGCCGATCGTCTACCGCGAACGCGCCGTCGGCGTATTGTGCGTCCAGCATGTCGATCCGCGCCGCTACGAAGAAATCGAGATTGAAGCGTTGCAGACCACAGCGATGGTGCTGTCGGAACTGATCGCGAATGCTGAACTGGTCGATGAAGAAGAAGCGCGGGTCCTGACGCAGGAGCAGACCGGGCCGCAGACGCTGGCCGGGCTGACACTGGTCAAGGGGCTCGGCGCAGGCCACGCGGTCTATCACCAGCCGCGCGTTGAAATCACGCAGGTCATGGCCGATGATACCGAGGCGGAGCGGCAGCGGGTTTACCGCGCGTTTGACCGGATGCGCGAACAAATCGACACGCTGGCCAGCCAGGCTGAATTCGGCGTCGGCGGCGAGCACGAAGAGGTGCTCGAAACCTACAAGATGTTCGCTTACGACGAAGGTTGGTCGCGCCGGATCAACGAGGCGATCGATAGCGGCCTGACCGCCGAAGCCGCGATTGAACGCGTGCAGCAGCACACCCGGATGCGCATGCGCGAGATTGATGATCCGTTGCTGGCGGATCGGATGCATGATTTGGAAGATCTCGCCAACCGCCTGCTGCGCACGGTATCGGGGCAGGTCGGCACTGCGGCATCGCAGGGCCTGCGCCGTGACACCATTCTGATCGCGCGCAATCTTGGTCCGGCGGAATTGCTCGAATACGACAAGCGGCGGCTGAAAGGCGTGATCCTTGAGGAGGGTTCGCTTACAGCGCATGTGGTGATCGTGGCCCGCGCGATGAACGTGCCGGTTATTGGCCGCGCCAAAGGCGTGCGCACGACCATCCGCGAAGGCGATGAAATCCTGCTCGACGCTACCGTAGGTACCGCCATCGTGCGCCCGTTGCCGCAGATCGCCGATGCGTTTCAGGCGCGCTTTGCCAAATCGCGTGAAAAGCAGGCGGCCTATGCGTCCTTGCGCGATGTCGAACCGTTCACTCGCTGCGGCACCCGGATCCAAGTGATGATGAACGCCGGGCTGCGCGATGATATGAGCGCGCTTGCGATGACCGGCGCAGACGGGGTTGGCCTGTTCCGCACTGAATTCCAGTTTCTGGTGTCCGCCACGCTGCCGCAGCGCGAACGCCAGACACGGCTTTATCGCGATGTGTTGGAGGCGGCGGGCGACAAGCCGGTCATCTTCCGGACAGTGGATATTGGCGGCGACAAGTCAGTCCCCTATCTTTCGTCCGAGATCGCAGCGCAGGATGAAAACCCGGCGATGGGCTGGCGCGCGCTGCGCCTCGCGCTGGAACGCGAAGGCCTGATGAAAGTGCAAGCGCGCTCGCTGCTTGAGGCATCGGCGGGACGCACGCTTTATGTGATGTTCCCGATGGTCAGCGAACCGTGGGAGTTTGACGCGGCTAAAACGGTGTTCGACGAACAGCTCGCTTACCTGCGCGCCCAGAAAAAACCGCTGCCTGAACGGATCCAATTTGGCGCAATGCTCGAAGTGCCAGCGCTCGCCGAAGTGCTCGACATTCTGCTGCCGCGCCTGTCTTTCCTGTCGATTGGCACCAATGATCTGACCCAATTCCTGTTCGCCGCCGACCGCGCCAATCCCAAGTTGGCGGAGCGTTATGACTGGCTCAGCACGTCGATCATCCGCTTCCTACGCCGCGTGATGCAATCGAGCATTGGCAGCGGGGTCGATATCGGGGTGTGCGGCGAGATGGGCGGGCGGCGGCTTGAGGCGCTTGCGTTGATGGCAATCGGATATCGCCGCTTGTCGATCACGCCGGCTGCGGTCGGCCCGATCAAGGAATTGGTGCGTAAAGTTGATCTGGCCGAATTGTCGGCGGCTATGACAGGCTGGTTGGCTGACCCCACCTGTAATCTTCGCAGAGAACTGTCAGCCTGGGCCGAGGCACGCGATATTGAAGTTGATTGAGCGGGCTGCCAATGCCCACAATGCGGCTGAGCGAGGCTCGCGCGCGTCGCTCTGCAATCACGGTGCTTGACAGGACGCTCTGCAACTTGTGAGTCCCGTTCAAGGACAACTCACGCATCCCAACAATTATACAAAGCCTCGTTAGAAGGCGCGGAACCGGGTCATGGACAGCGAACACACCGAGGGCGCAGAAGTCGCGCAAGATACGCCTGCCGGCACCGCTGGTGCGCAATTGCGCGCTGCGCGGGAGGAACTGCGGCTTGATCTGGAGCATATCGCGGCAGAAACGCGAATTCCGCTGCGTCATCTCGAAGCTGTCGAAGCTGGCAATTTCGAAGCCCTGCCGTCGCGGGCCTATGCAATCGGATTTGCGCGGACTTTTGCGACGGCGGTTGGGCTCGATCCCGCAGCGATCACCGATGTTGTGCGCGGCGAACTCGCCGATGGATCGATGCGGCGCACTGTGCCTTCATCTGGGATGGAGCCGGGCGATCCGGCGCGGCTGCCCTCGGCAGGGCTGGCCTGGGCCGGGGCAATCGCAGCGCTGGTCCTCGCGATTGGCGCGTTTGCGTTCTACAGTTCCTATTTCGGGGCTGGGCGCGAGCCGGGGCCGTTGCTGACCTCGGCGCCTGCGGCACCGTCCAAACTTGCGGTTCAACCGGATGGGGCGACCACTCCTGCAACGACCGGCGGTGAGGTTGTACTGACCGCTCTGGAAGACGGCATCTGGCTGCGGCTGTATGAACAAGGCGGTGAACGCCTGATCGAGCGGACATTGACCTTGGGCGAAACCGTGCTGGTTCCAGCCGATGCGGCTGATCCGCGTGTCAACACCGGACGGCCCGATGCTTTGGCGATAACGGTAGGCGGAAAGTCGGTGGCCAAATTGGCCGACCGACCCACGACCTTGTCGGGCGCGCCGGTATCGGCGGCGGCGCTGCTGGCGCGGAATGTGCCCAGCTCTGTGTCGAGCGCTGATGAGGTCGCAATTGCGCAGACCCGAACGGCGGCTGGCCCATCCGGTTCTAGCGAGGCAACGGCGCGGCAGTCTGCGGTTCGGCGTCCAATTTTGCAGCCTTCGGTTCAGGCGGCGACCAATAGCGCAACGCCGGTCACTGTCACCGAAGCGGTGACGCAAGCTACGTCCGCCGTGGCGGCTGGTGCGCCCGATCCCGAGCCTGCAGGCAACTGATCCGCGCCGCGAACTGCCCCACCTTGGCGATTTCCGGTTGATTAGGGGCTGTGCCGGTCTCGACTTGCGCTTCGCGACACGGCAGGGATTCCACACACGTTCATGTGGCCCGCGCCATTTCCGTGCGGACACAGCAAGGGAGCTTGACCAGCCATGACCCTCCAACTGCGAACCGGCGCGCTCCGGATCATGCCCTTGCGGCTTGCCGCTTTGGCTTTGGCGGCGTCGACAATTGCCACCGCCTCCGCACCGGCCTTCGCGCAGGACAGCGTCGCCGAAGCGCGTATGCGTAAGGTCGAGGCCGAAGTGCGCGCCTTGCAGCGCAAGGTCTTCCCCGGCGGCGACACCCGCTTTTTCGAACCCCAGATATCACCCGACACGCAGACGGCCGAGCCGGCGAATGCGCAAGGGATCAGCGTTCCTTCGACCACGGCGGTCACGGATATTCTGGTGCGGCTCGATGCGCTCGAAGCGCAGCTGCGCACGCTTACCGCACGGTCGGAAGAACAGGCCAATGGGCTTGCGCTGCTGGAAACGCGCATCGCCGCATTGGAAGCGGGCAGCGCGCCGTCCAATGCACCGCCTGTTACCGATGTTGCCAGTGCTACACCGCTTCCCGCTTCTGCTCCGACCACTGCCCCGCCCGCCCCGGTCGCGGCACCCAGTGCGACCCGGCTCGCCGCCGTTCAGGCCATCGCCAAGCCGCAAACCGCTGACGCCGGGGATGACGAATACTCCTATGGCTTCCGCCTCTGGAACGCGGGGTTCTATCCCGAAGCGCGCCAGCAATTGACCCAGTTTGTCGAACAATACCCCAATCACACGCGCATCAGTTTTGGTCGCAACCTGCTGGGCCGTGCTTTCCTCGACGACAATCTGCCCGAAGACGCGGCGCGCTGGTTCTTGCGCAATTATCAGGCGAACAAGAGCGGTGATCGCGCAGCTGACAGCCTGCTTTTCCTCGGCGCGTCGATGATCGCGATGAAAGATACCAAACGCGCATGTATCGCCCTGGCCGAATTTGCGGAGACCTATCCGTTGGTTGCTGCCGGGCGGCTGGCGAATGACTATCAGGCTAACCGCGCCAAGGTGACGTGCAGCTAAGCGCTGTTGATGCGGGCCTGACCGCGCGCTTTGCCGCTGATCTGGCGGCGCTGTGGCCCGAAAGCGAGCGCAGCGGGCCGCTGGGCCTTGCCGTTTCGGGTGGCCCGGATAGCCTTGCGTTGCTGCTGCTCGCTTGTGCCGCACTGCCGGGCCAGATCGCAGTGTGCAGCATTGACCACGGGTTGCGTCCCGAAGCTGCTGGTGAAGTTGCATTTGTTGAACGAATCGCGGGCGAACGCGGCATTCCGTTTGCCCCGCTGGCGGTCACGCTTGCCCCTGGCAATGTGCAGGCCCGCGCGCGTGAGGCTCGCTATGCGGCGCTGGCGGGCTGGGCGCGTGCCGAAGGGCTTGGCGCGGTCGCGACGGCACACCATGCCGATGATCAGGCTGAAACGCTGCTGATGCGGCTTAATCGGGGGAGCGGGCTGGCAGGGTTGGCCGGCGTGCGTGCCACCTCGCAGATTGCCGATAGTGATGTGCTGCTCCTGCGTCCGCTGCTCGGCTGGCGCAAGTCTGATCTGGCGGATGTGGTGGCAGTAGCCGGGATTACAGCGGCGCAGGATCCCTCAAACGCCAACCCCGATTTCGACCGCGCGCGGTTGCGCTTGGCACTGGCCGCAACCGACTGGATTGATCCGGTGCAAGTCGCCGTTAGCGCGGCACATCTGGCAGAAAGCTGGCAGGCGCTTGATTGGTATGGGCAGATCGATTGGCACGAAATGGTGATGCGCGATGACACTGTGCCCGGCGGCCTAGGCTACACCTATTGTGCTAACGTGCCTCGGGTGATCGCAATCGAGACAATCCTCAGGATCATTGCCGCACTGGGTGGTCACGCTTCTCGCGCCGAGGCCGGGCGTGCATGGGACCGGCTTTGGGCGGGCGAGAACGCGTCGCTAGGCGGCGTACTGGCGGTGCCAGGGGTGGAGCGGGTGGAGAAAGTCGGCGTGATGATGCGGGTCTGGCGTTTTCGACCTGAACCCCCGCGCGCGGCGGCGCATTGACTCGATTAAAGAATCTTGTCGCCGACGCCAACCATCTTGCCGCGCGTGATGATCACTTTGTCACCGCGTTTGGCAGCGGCGAACAGCTTGGCGGCGAATTCATCGGGCACACCGACACAGCCGTGGCTGGCATAGCCGTTGAGTACCGGCGAGCCATGGATTGCGACCCCATCCCACGTGAGCCGAAGCGTATGGGGCATCGGAGCGTTGTCATATTTCTCCGAAACATTGTCCTTTTCCTTGGTCAGGATCGGGAAAGTGCCAAGTGGGGTTGGGTGCGCCCGTGTACCGAGCAGCGCGACCGCCGTGCCGATTTCGTGGCCGTCGCGAAAGGCGCTGATCACGCGCGCATCAAGATCGACGGTGATGACCAGCTTGCCGGTGCGCGGTGCAGCGCCTTCGTCCCAGAACCAGTCGCCGTAGCGAATCGTGCCTTCGATGGGCAGAATTGACTTAATAACAAAGGGGTCATTGTTGCCGCGTGCGACAGGAATTGGCGTAGCAGCGGCCACAGCCACCGGCGCTTGAACAGGGGCGGGGGATGGCAACGTCTCTCGCACGATTTCCCGCACCGCGGGAAGGCGCGGTGCCTCAGGCACCAGTGGCGGCAGCCCGGCATAGGCCAGTGCAGCTTCATCTTGTGCTGCAAGATCCTGATCGGGATCAATCCGCTCAAACGCACCGGATGCGCGCTGCGCTACCTGCTGAGCAGCCGATGCGGCATCACTCGCCTCTCCGGCGTTCTGGGCGGCCAGCGGGAAGGTAAGCGCCGTGGCGACAGCGACGGCGAGCGGGAGAGCAGAACGGCTAATCATGGTGAGCGGTATGCCGTGTTAGCTTCTGATTTACCAGAGCCTAACCGCGCCACGTCCCTTGAGGGGACGGGATGGGCGCGCGGGTTAACGTTGGTGGAGCATTCAGGGCAGTCTCTTGGTCTGCCGACCCAGTTTACTGCGATTGCGGGATCGTGATTGCAGCCGGGCCGGCCCGCGCGGCGGGATCGTCCGCTTCGGACTGTTGCATCTGGATTGTGCCGCCAGCAATCGACTGGCGCACAGGACTATTCTTCAATGAAAATATTCTAGATAATTTCGTTTTAGACGATGAATCCGAATAGATCGTGCGGATCGGCATCCTCGATGGTGACATTGACGATATCGCCCTGAGCCAGATTGGCGGGGACGTTGCGCAAATAGACCGCGC
>JANQTR010000237.1 GCA_030731635.1 Erythrobacter sp.
GGAGGCGCAAACCTATGGTCTGGTGCCCAGTTTTGACCGGTCAAACTTTGAAGACCGGTGGTACGGCACGCTCGAAGGGCATGGGTTCAACCTGTATGAAGCCCACCTTGAGGAACAGCGCGGTTCGGGCAAGAACCGGCGCTGGGTGACGGTGTTTCGCGGGGTCATTATCCAAATGGGATTTGGCCGCACATTCCGGTCCACTACGCTGCTGCAACGCGCCGGGGCGCACCGCAAATGGCTTGGCCTGGGCGGCACCAAGGATAGCGTCAGTTTCAAAGGCCACCGGCTGGAACGGGTCGATCAGGTCCACCCCGCTTTTGCCGAGGTGTTCGGATTGTTCAGCGATGACCGGGTCGAAGCCCGCGTGCTGGTTCATCCCGGCTATGTTGAACACCTGTTGCAGCTGGAAACGGCATTTGGCGCCAAGGAACTGCGCGCGCTGTTCCGCCGCGGCGAAGTCATCATCGCGGTTGAAGGCAGCGACATGTTCGAAACCGGGTCGATGGACGCCAGCAGCGACCGCGCCCGCGCCGAAGAGGCGGCGCAGCAATTCGCCGCGCTTGCAGGCCTGGCATTGGCGATCAACCAGAACGAGCGTGGGCGGGTGATTGAAAGCGGCCCAAAGGAAGCCTGATCGACCAATCGCGGCGGCGGATGCCTTATTCCTCGCCCGCCGCGATCGGATAAGCGACTGCCGCAAGCGCCAGCATCACATTCACATTCTCGCGAATATTGGCCATCGTCACCCCGCCATCAAGCACGTGATAGCGGGTGATGCCCAGCGTCTTGCCTTCGAAGTCGGCCCAGACCTTGATCGCTGCGGCATCATCATTGGCCTTGGCCAGCGTTTCAAGCGTGGTGCCCGCGGGCAGATCAAAGCGCATCTGCATCATGATGCCCTGACAGCCGGACACGCCGTTGGCGTCGCAGGCTGTGCCGAACAGGAAGTAATTCAACGCGCCATCAGCCTGCGCGACGACGAACACCGCATCGCCCCCGCCCTGCTCCAAAACCTGATGGCCAAGCGCGCCGACCACGGCGACGAGGTCGTCCTGTGTGACCGAAGCCACAACCCGATCGGACACATAGTCCTGCGCTGCGGCAGGCGGGGCGGTCGTAGCCAGAATGGCGGCAGCTGCGAAAATTGAAGACACGCGCATCAAATCTTGCCCTTCCCTGAGCATGGCGCGCGCCTGCTAACTCAAGCGGTCGCGGAAATCTTCGTATGCGAACCGTTTGATGCAGTCGAGCGCATCGCTCTCGCTGTCCCACATCCAGATGCTTGGCAACTGTACCCCGTTGAAGGTGTTGGTCTTGACCATCGAATAATGCGCCTGATCGAGGAACGCGAAACGCGCGCCGGGTTCAGCCGGCACCGGCAGGATGTAATCGCCAATCACATCGCCTGCGAGGCAGGACGGGCCGCCAAGCCGGATCGGGATCATGCCCGGATCGCTGATTTCGCCCAACATCGCCGGGCGGTAGGGCGCTTCAAGCACATCGGGCATGTGGCATGTCGCGCTGATATCGGTGATGCCAACGGGCACTTCGTTGAACATCGTATCGAGCAACGTGCCGATCAGAATGCCCGCATCCAGCGCGACCGCCTCACCCGGTTCGAGGATGATCTGGCAGCCAGTATCGGCGGCTGCGTCTTTCAGGAATTCCACCAATTCCTCGCGCTGATAATCAGCCCGTGTGATGTGATGCCCGCCGCCCATGTTGATCCATTTGAGCTGGCCGAAGAACGGCTCAATCACGTCGAACACCCGGTCCCACGTGGCTTTCAGCGGTTCGAAATCCTGTTCGCACAGGTTGTGGAAGTGGATGCCTTCCACGCCCTCCATGTGCTCTTCGGTCAGCTGATCGAGCGGGAAGCCGAGCCGCGATCCGGGCGCACTGGGATCATACTTGTCGACCTCACCCGTAGCGACCTGCGGGTTGATTCGAAGGCCGACGCTGACATTGGCGCCGTTGGACGCTGCGTGATCAAGGATCAGCCGCGCACGCTCATGCTGGAACGGGGAATTGAAGATGACATGATCGGACAGGCGACAGATTTCTTCCAGCTCTTCGGGCTTGAAGGCTGCGGAATAGGTTGCGATCTCGCCATCGTAGAATTCGGACG
>JANQTR010000238.1 GCA_030731635.1 Erythrobacter sp.
GGCATAGTCGAGAAATAGCGATTCGCCAGCAGGGCGGCCTTCCCACCGGAAGCGCCGCCCTGCTGGCGTCAGCGCATGGAGAATTGCCAATGGCGAAGCGTGGCCCTGCGCAAACCGATGCCCCTACCCTCACCAACGCCGCCACGACCGACCGGTACTGGCGACCCCGCTTCCTTGACCATCTGGCGGAAACATCGAACGTCACCCGTTCGGCCGAATACGCCGGGATCGAAATCAGCCGCGTTTATCGCCTGCGCCGCGCGCAGCCTGAATTCGCGCAGGCTTGGCAGCTCGCCTTGTCCGAAGGCTATACGCACCTGGAAATGGAAGTCCTGCGGCGCCTGCGTGAAGGCGACTTCAAGACCAGCGATGGCGAGAAGTTCGATTTTGCCAACGCGATCCGTCTGCTCGCCGCGCACCGCGATACCGCCAGCACCGCCCAAAGCCGGGGGCGCGACGTCAGTGCCGCCGAAGTGCGCGCTTCGATCGATCGCAAGATCGAAGAAATCCGGCGGCGCGTCGCTAAGGAAAAATCTGGTCCTGAGAACGCTTGATGAGCGAGCCCTTCGAATGGCTCACCACCGCCGAGCGCAAGGTGCGAACGCGGCTGGTCAATCAGCTCAGCCCAGAGGAACGCAATGATTTTGACTACCTGTGGGATTATCAGGCCCGGCCCGAACAGCTGCCACCCGGCAGTGACTGGCGAATCTGGATGATCATGGCCGGGCGCGGTTTCGGCAAGACCCGCACCGGCGCTGAATGGGTGCGGATGATTGCCGACAGCCAACCCGGCGCGCGGATTGCACTGGTCTCGTCATCGCTCGCCGAGGCGCGGGCGGTGATGGTTGAAGGCGAAAGCGGCATCATGGCAGTGTGTCGGCCTGACTATCAACCGCGCTATGAACCCTCGCTTCATCGCATCCGCTTCAAGAATGGCGCGCAGGCGCAGCTGTTCTCGGCCGCCGAGCCGGAAAGCCTGCGCGGGCCGCAGCACAGCCATGCCTGGAGGGCAGGCGCAGAAAGAATTCTTCGTTAATCAGGCTTTGGCGATCCTCGACACCCTGCATGCGCGAACTGTGATCGCATCGCAGCCCGCGTCTCCGCCTGCATCGGACGATGGGGAGTGCTTCCGCGTGACAGCTCCGGCGACAGGAGCGTGGGAAGGATGCGAAGGCCATCTCGCCATCCAGATCGGCGGCGACTGGCACTTTGGCGTGCCACGTGAAGGGATGCAGGTGTTTGATATTGAGGCCGATACCAGCCTGTTCTTCAAGGTTGGTTGGCAAGCCGCGATCAGGCCCGCCAACCCGGCCAATGGCACAACCATTGACACAGAGGCGCGCGCCGCGATCGAACAATTGATCAACGTATTACACGATTTCGGCATTTTGCCCCCGTCCAGCGCCTAAGCTGGCCAGGTCTGGCACCCGCACGATTGTGCGCGCCAGCTACATTTTTTGCTAAAAACACTGCATAGCGGCATTCTTGCAACACCCCTATGGTATTGATGACTTGCTTCAAGCATGTGGAAAAGATAGAGACTCCTAGTGCCTCAAGATCAATACAAAGGGGAATTTTAGAATGCGCAAAATAGTCATTGGAATGGCGATGGCTTCCACTGCGTTGGCATCACCTGCCATGGCCCGCGAAGGTCAATGGTATATTCAGGGTGATGGCGGTGTGATGATCGTCGAAGACCAAAATCTGGACGTAAATGGCGTATCCGCCGATGCAGAAGTTGACCATAACACGGGCTATGATTTTGGTGCCGCCGTTGGGCATGACTTTGGTGCATTTCGCCTTGAAGCTGAGGCAAGCTATCGTTCTGCGAAAGTTGATCAAATCGCGGCTGGTACCGAAGGCCTCCAGATTGATCCCGTCGGTCAGCCAGGTGGGCGCAACGGGCTTTTGACCGGCCAAGTTGCTCCCTCTCTTGGCGAAGCAAATGTATTGAGCTTCATGCTTAACGGCATTTTCGATTTTGGCCCCGACGATGGCCTCCAGGCTTTTGCTGGCGGCGGAATCGGTGTCGCTCGTGTAGACATGGACGCCAACTTTGATCTCAATGGCCCAGGAGCGTACGAG
>JANQTR010000239.1 GCA_030731635.1 Erythrobacter sp.
TGAATTGCAGGTTTTCAAACTTCAGCCAGATATCCGCGCCGGTAATTTCCGACAGGGTGATCGAATGCATCATCGGGGTTTCGACCACCGCGCCGCGAATCCGCGCAGCGGCGGCACGAACATCGTCGAGGGTAAGGTCGGCCGGGCTGGCGGCGGCACCTTTGGGGCTGACTGATACGGGCTGTGTCGACATGATGCCGCCGCGATTAGAGACTTGGCGACGTAAGGGCAATTGTTTGCGCGAATTGTGGCAAGTCATTTGTGCGCGTGAGGGTGTTGGCAAGCGCGCGCCAACACGATAGTCCCATCGCCTTACCCGCTTTTCCTGATCAAAGGATGACCATGCGCCATTCCCTTTCTGCCGCCTTCGCCGCGACTTCGCTTTTCGCGCTTACAGCGCCCGCGCTGGCCGATACGCTGATTGATAATGTCGATGGGGTGACCATTGATGATGCGGGCAAGGTGCTGCGCTTTACCGGTCTGATCTTCGATGAGGATGGCAAGGTTACGCAGGTTTTGGCGCGCGGCGACAAGCGCCCACAGGTCGATTACCGGCTTGATGGCGAAGGCCAGGTGATGCTGCCCGGTATGATCGATGCGCATGTCCATGTCGGGCAGATCGGCTTTGCCGCGCTCACGCTCGACCTGTCGGACACGAACAGCCTCGACGAAGCGCTCCAGAAAATCGCGCAATTCGCCGCTGACAATCCGGGACGTCCGTGGATTCTCGGGCGTGGCTGGAATCAGGAGAAATGGGGCCTTGGCCGATTCCCCACCGCCGCTGAGCTTGACGCAGTCGTCAATGACCGCCCCGTCCTGCTCGACCGGGCTGACGGCCATGCGTCCTGGGCCAACAGCCTTGCCATGAAACAGGCCGGTGTTACTGCCGCCGCCAAAGCCCCCGCCGGTGGCCAGATCATCCGCGACGCAAAGGGTAACCCGACCGGGATCTTTGTCGATGCTGCCATCGCATTGGTGGGCAGCAGCGTCCCCGCCCCGCGCCCGGCGGATTACGACAGGGCGCTGGCGATGGCGCAGGACCGGCTGATCGCCAACGGCGTCACCGCGGTGGGCGACATGGCGATGGATATCCACGAATGGCATGCCTATCGCCGCGCCGCTGATCTGGGCCAGCTGCGCATTCGTGTGATGGCCTATGCCAATAGTCCCGAACTCATGGATTTGATTGGTGGGACTGGCCCGACGCCGTGGCTTTACGATGACCGCCTGCGTTTGAACGGGATCAAACTCTATGTCGACGGCGCGCTGGGATCGCGCGGGGCTGCGTTGAAAGAACCTTATGCCGATGAACCGGGCACCAGCGGTCTTGCCCTGAGCACGCCTGCACAATTGCGCAATCTGATGAGCCGCGCCGCGATGGGCAACTTCCAGACGGCCATCCACGCCATCGGCGATGCCGCCAATGCCGAAGTGCTGAGCGCGATCGAGGAGCTTTCCGACACCTACACCGGTGACCGGCGCTGGCGGATCGAGCACGCGCAGATCATCGATCCGGCGGATATCCCGCGGCTTGGCCAGCATGGCATCATCGCTTCGATGCAGCCGCTGCACCAGACATCGGACCGGACGATGGCCGAAGCGCGGCTGGGGCCGGACCGCCTTGATGGGGCCTATCCGTGGCGCAGCGTGTTGCAGGTTGGCGGGCGGCTGGCATTCGGATCGGATGCACCGGTTGAACCGGCCGATCCGTTTGCAGGCATTGCTGCTGCGATCAGCCGCACCGATGCCAATGGTCAACCCTTTGGCGGGTGGTTCCCGCAGGAAACGGTAAGCCGCGAACAGGCGCTGGCCGGGTACACATCGGACGCCGCCTTTGCCGGGTTTGCCGAGGGCCGGTTCGGACGGTTGATCCCGGGTGAGCGCGCCGATTTCCTGCTGGTCGACCGTGACCCGTTGATCGCTGCGCCGGACGCCATCCGGCGCACGCAGATCAATCAGGTGTGGATCGCAGGGGTGAAAGTGCGCGGCGAATAGCTACTCCGCCGCCTGCTCCGATCCAGCCTGCTCCGCCGCGTCTGCCGCGCGTTCGGCTGCGATCTTTCTTTCCTGCAAACGCATCAGCACCAGCGATAGCTCGAACAGCAAGATCAAAGGTATCGCCAGAACGATCATCGAGCCCGGATCAGGCGGGGTGACCACAGCGGAAAGCGCGAAAAGTGCGACGATCACATAGCGCCGCGCGCCTGCCATCTGGGTCCGTGTGATGATCCCGGCACGGTTCAGCAACAGCAACAACACCGGCAGCAGGAACGTCATACCGAAGGCGAGGATGAACTGCATCACCAGGCTGAGATATTCGCCCGCGCTCGGCAGGGCCTGCACCTGCAATCCCCCCGCTTCCCCGCCAAAGCCGAGGAACCATTTGAACGCGGTCGGCATCACCACGAAATAGGCCAAGCTTGCCCCGCCCATAAACAGCACCGGGGTGGCGATCAGGAACGGCAGGAACGCCTTCTTTTCGCGCGCATACAGTCCCGGTGCGATGAACGCCCACAGCTGATTGGCGATCACCGGAAAGCTGACCATGAAACCGGCAAACAGCGCCACTTTCATTTCGACAAAAAACACCTCTGGCAGCTTGGTAAAGATCAGCTGGCCTTCGCCATTCGGGAACGCCTGCTTCAACGGCCAGATCAGAAAGCCAAGGATTTCATCAGCGAAATAAAGGCACACCCCAAACCCCACCGCCAGCGCCAACAGCGCGCGGATAATGCGGGTGCGCAGTTCGATCAGGTGATCGAGCAGCGGCGCGCGGCTTTCGTCGAGGTCTTCAACCTTGAACATGGTCGCCGCCTTTGGGAGCGGTTTCGGGGGTGGCTTCAGACGCTGCCTCGGGCGCAGATGCATCAACCGGAGGCGGGCCAGTCATAAGCGGCGCATCGCTGGCGACTTTGGCCTCAGCATCAGTCAAAGCGGCGGAACGGCGCATGATTTCTTCGTTCTGCGCCTTCCACTTCTTTTCCATATCCTCCAGCTCGGCCTCGCGCACCATCGTGTCGATGCCGCTGCGGAATTGCGCGGAAATGCGCCGCACCTTGCCGATCCAGCGGCCCGCCACCCGCATGGCAAGCGGAAGGTCTTTCGGCCCGATCACCACGACCGCGACGATGATGATGACGAGCAGTTCTGCGGCGCCGATATCGAACATAGGGGTGCGGCCGCGCCGCCTCCTTCAGGCGAGAATTACGCGCTGGTGGTGTCGGTCTTGTCAGCCGGGGTCGGGGTTTCGGTCGGAGCAGGGCCTGCCGCCGGCGGTTCGATCCGGGCTTTGGGCGTGATATCTTCGGCCTCGCTCATGCCCTTCTTGAAGCTGGAGATGCCTTTACCGAAATCGCCCATCATTTCCGAAATGCGTCCCCGCCCGAACAGGACGAGCACGACCAGTGCGACGATGAGGATTTGCCAGATACCGACGTTCATGATCTGAGACTCTCGTTTGTGTGAAGCCCTAATATAGGAGCTTTGCAGCGCGGGCGCCACCCGGCAGCGCGGAACGCCTTTAGCAGGGTAACGCGGCTACGCGCTATCGCCTTCTTCGCCCTCATCGTCGGGATCGAACCGCATCGCGTTCTCAAGCGCATCGTCAACCGGATCGAGCAGCCCGGCGGCGCGCAATTCATCGATTCCCGGCAGATCGCGGCGGCTGGTGAGGCCGAAATGGTCAAGGAAGGTGGGCGTTGTAGCATAGATCACCGGGCGGCCCGGCACCTCGCGGCGGCCCGCCAGCCGGATCCAACCCGCCTCCAGCAGCACATCCAGCGTGCCTGCGCTGGTCTGCACCCCGCGAATCGATTCGATTTCAGCACGGCTGACCGGTTCGTGATAGGCGATGATCGCCAGCACTTCGGTCGCCGCGCGGCTAAGCCTTCGCACCTGTTCTTTCTCACGCCGCAGCAGGTGGGCCAGATCAGACGCAGTTTCGAAATGCCAGCGCCCACCCCGCTCAACCAGATGTACCCCGCGCCGGAGGTAGTGCGATTCGAGCGCGGTCAGGGCATCGCGTACCTCGCCCGGCGCAATCCCGCCGAGGTGAGCGGCCAGCGCATCAACCGTCAGCGGTTCTTCAGCGGCAAACAGCGTGGCTTCGACCGCGCGTTCCAGCGTGCCGGGTTCGCCCTCATGGCCCCCGCTCATGCGCCAGGCCCTTGTGCCGCGCCTTCCTTCAGCCGCCGGACGCGCAAGGGGGCAAAGGCACCGTCCTGATCCAGTTCCGCCCGCCCGCGCTTCGCCAGTTCCAGCGCCGCGACAAAGCTTGACGCGAGCGCCGACCGCTTGAGTTCGGGTGAGGCGTGGGGCGGCAGAAAATCGCGGATTTCCATCCATTCCAGCGTCACGCCCAGCATCGCCGACACCCGTTCAAGCGCGCTGTCGAGCGTCATCACCGGGCGATTGGCAACATGGTAGATCCGCGGCGCGGTGCGCGACTTCACCTGACCATAGGCCTGAATCACCGCAAAAATATCGCTGCGCCACACGGTCTTGCGGTCGGTGCGCAGGCCTTCGGGCGCGCCGCGCACAAACACATCGCGTCCGATCCGGTCACGCGCCATCAACCGCGCGGCAGCCTCACGCATTGCGCCCAGCCGTTGCAGCCGCAGTTGCAGGCGCAGCGCCAGTTCTTCGGGCGAAGGGTCTTCCTGCTCGGCCTTGGGCAGCAGCATCGCCGATTTGAGATAGGCCAGCCACGCAGCCATCACGAGGTAATCGGCGGCCAGTTCCAACCGCATCGCACCCGCACGCTCGATATAGGTCAGGTATTGATCAACCAGCGCGAGGATCGAAATCTGCCGCAAATCAACCTTTTGCCGCCGCGCCAGATCAAGCAGCAGGTCGAGCGGGCCTTCCCAGCCATCGAGTTCGAGGTACAGCGCATCGCTGTCCAACCGGGCCAGATCGCCCGGCGCAAACATCAGGGGCGCTTCATCCGCAGTCATGCACCCGTTCCAATTGGCGTTCCAATTGGCGTTCCGGTCAGCGCCAGCAGCGCATCGCGTTTGGCCAGCATTTCGGCGTGTTCAGGCGCAATAGCGGCGGCGATCCGGGTGCCCGCCAAGGCCCGGTCAAGCCGCGTGGTGGTGGCATCAGACATTGCCGGAAGGTGTTCACAAATCCCCTCCATATCCGCCATTTTACCCCAGCAATTCAGGATGATGTCGCACCCTGCCGCATGGGCGCGCGCGGCGCGTTCAGGGATGCTGCCGCCCAGCGCTTCCATATCAATATCATCGGTCAACAGCAGGCCATCAAACCCGATGCGGCCGCGAATGATATCGGTGATGATGGTGGGCGATAGCGTCGCCGGATTGTCGGCGTCCCACGCGGTAAACAGCAGGTGCCCGGTCATGCCGATCAACGCGTGATTCAGCGCCTTGAACGGGGCGAGATCGGATTCAAGCTCATCAGCCGAAGCGGTGACGGTCGGCATCGCCTTGTGGGTGTCGACATCGCTGCGGCCATGGCCCGGCATGTGCTTGATGCACCCGGTCACACCGCCCGCTGCCAGCCCTTCGAGCAGCGCGCGGCCGATGGCGGCGACCTGCATCGGATCAGCGCCCAGCGCGCGGTCGCCGATCACGTCATGCGCGCCCGGCATGCGCAGATCGAGCGGGGGGTGGTAATCGACCGTAATCCCCATCGCTGACAGTTCCAGCGCCATCGCGGTAGCGTTGGCCCGCGCCGCTTCAATCGCGCTGGAGGGAGCAATTTGATACAATTTATCAAACACTTCGCCGCAAGGATAAGGCGACCATAACGGCGGGCGCAGGCGGGCCACACGGCCGCCTTCCTGATCAATCGACACCAGCAAGCGGTCACGCCCGTGGATCGACCGCAGGTCATCGGTCAATGCGCGCAATTGCACCGGATCGACGCAATTGCGCCCGAACAGGATATAGCCTGCCGGATCAGCCGCGCGGAAAAACGCGCGTTCATCGGCTGTCAGGTGTGGGCCGCTCAGGCCGAAGATTGCCGGTGTCATGCGTGCAAAATCGCACTCTGGCGGGGGTCTAGCAAGGGCAAGGGGGCATCAAGAGCGGGGAAAAACCCGCCAAGATCGCGCTTACTTGATCTGGCAATCGAGCCCGTCTGCCTTGAGCGCGGCGCACAGCTTTTCCGCTGCTGCCCGATCGGGCGTGACAGCCTGCAACCGATAGACCGTGCCGATATCGACCTTGCCTTCGACCACCCGGTATTTGACCCCGGCAAGCGCACCGGTGCGGCGCGACAGATCGCTCCACCCCTGTTCGGCGCGGGCGCGGGTGCCATAGGCGGCGAGCTGAACGCCGACGCCGGTCGCAGCGGCAGGAGCAGCGCTCGGGCTAGCGGCAGGAACCGGCTTGGTCGCAGGAGATTTGGCAGGACCCGTCGCAGGTGCGCCGGGCAACGGCGGCGTTGCGCCGCTTGCCACCACCGCCGGGCGCGTGCCGCCTTCGCCCACCACGGGCGCAACATTGCCAGTGCCGGCAAATTCCTTGCCGCCCGGGTCTTCGGGACGTGACTTGATCGGGCCGGCCGGCGCAGCAATCACGCCGCCATCGGCCACCGCCTGGCTGCTGCCTGTCTTGTTCGAGATGAACCACACCCCGCCCACAGCGATAACCAGCAACGCCGCCAATATCGCCACAAAGCCGATGATCTGCCCGGTATCCACCCCGCCCGCGTCATCATCGGCATCATCGGATTCCAGCCACGGCAAGCTGTCAGTGCTGGCAAGATCCAGCTCATCGTCAGCTTCGTTCAGCTCTTCGTATTCGGCGTCAATCATAGCCAACCTACGTGCCCTTCCCCCGGCAGTTACCCGAAACGATCACATCGTCTCGACAGCATCGACGCCTAGCACGCCGAGCCCATTGCGGATTACTTGCCCGATTGCGGTAGCAAGGAAAAGCCTTGCCGCGCTGCCTGCGGCATCCTGTTCCACGATGAACCGCTTTTCAGGCCGATCATTACCCAGATTCCAGAAGGCATGCAGATCAGCCGCCAGATCATAGAGGTAAAACGCAATCCGGTGCGGTTCGCGCGCGCGCGCTGCAGCTTCGATTTCGCGCGGGAACTGCGCGGCGCGGCGGATCAACGCGATTTCTTCCTCGCCCAGCCGGTCCAGCGCATCGGCGGACGGCGCAAGCCCGGCTTCGGCGGCTTTGCGCAGGGTCGAACAAATCCGTGCATGGGCATATTGCACATAGAACACCGGATTGTCCTTCGACGCTTCGATCACCTTGACGAAATCGAACTCCATCTGCGCTTCGGGCTTGCGGGTCAGCATGGTGAAACGCACCACGTCCTTGCCCACTTCATCGACCATGTCGGCGATGGTGATGAAATTGCCCGAGCGTTTGGACATTTTGGCCGGTTCGCCGCCGCGCATCAGCTGCACCATCTGCACCAGCTTTACATCGAACGGGATCGGGCGGCCTTCGCCCGCAGACAGTGCGGCGACCGCGGCCTTGATCCGCTTGACCGTGCCCGCGTGATCCGCGCCCCAGATATCGATCAGCTCGTCAGAACCTTCCGCCTTCTGCATGTGATAGGCGAGATCAGCGCCAAAGTATGTCCATGCACCGTTGGATTTCTTGATCGGGCGATCCTGATCATCGCCGAATTTGGTCGAGCGGAACAGTGGCAGTTCCACCGGCTCCCAATCCTCGGGCGGGGCCTTGCCCTTGGGCGCTTCCAGCGCGCCGTCATAGACCAGATCATGCGCGCGCAGCCATGCCTCGGCCGCTTCGGGTTTGCCCGCCGCCTGCAATTCGGCCTCGGACGCGAAGATATCGTGGTGGATGCCGAGCATCGCGAGATCGGTGCGGATCATGTCCATCATCCGCGCGACAGCTTCCTTGCGGAAAGCGGGAAGCCATTCGGCCTCGTCTGCGGTGCGGAATTGATCGCCAAAGGTTTCGGCCAGCGCCGCGCCCACAGGCTTGAGGTAATCGCCCGGATAGAGGCCTTCGGGGATTGCGCCGATATCCTCGCCCAGTGCTTCACGATAGCGCAGGTGCACCGAGCGCGCGAGGGTATCGACCTGCCCGCCAGCATCATTGATGTAATATTCGCGGGTAACCGCATGCCCGGCCCATTCGAGCAGGCTCGCCAAGGCATCGCCCACAACGGCGCCGCGGCAATGACCCATGTGCATCGGCCCGGTCGGGTTGGCCGAGACGTATTCGACATTGACCCGCCGCCCCTCACCCATCACCGAACGGCCATATTGGTCGCCCAAGGCGGCAATGTTGCGCAGTTCCTCGATCCACGCGGTGGGGGCGAGGCGCAGGTTGATGAACCCCGGCCCGGCAATATCGGCACCGGTGATCGCGGGATAGGCGGTCAGCTTGGCGGTAATCGCCTCAGCCAGCGCGCGGGGATTGGTGCCTGCGCCTTTGGCCAGCACCATCGCGGCATTGGTGGACAAATCGCCATGCGAGGGATCGCGCGGCGGTTCCAGCGTGACGTTGGCGAAAGATGTGCCCGCAGGCAGCACGCCGTCGGCCACCAGATCGGTCAGCACATTTTCGATCAGCGCTGCATAGGCGGCATAAAGGGTCTTGGTTTCGGTCATTGTGATCTCGCGCGTTCCCGCAAAGGTTAGCGTTTGCAAAGAAGGAAGCGGGGTCCCGGGTCAAGCCCGGGACGGGGTGGGAATTAAAGAGCGCACGACGCCAAAGGCGTCGCAAGGCCGACCGGCCGCCCGCAGGTGCCCGTCGCGAAGCAAAGGATCAGCACCGAGGACGCACCCGCGGAGGCGGGTGCGCAACACATACTAGCGCGTCACATTATACGCCAGTTGGTCCTCGGTCAGCTGAAAGCCGACCAGCATTTCGAACCGGGTGCGGGCAATCGCGGCCTTCACTTCGGGATCGGCCAGCGGGTCAAGCGCGGCTTCGGTATCGCCTGCGCGTCGTCGTTTGGTGATCTTTTCGCGGATATCATCAGGCAGCGCGGCATCAACCCGGTTGACGAAGCTGCCAACCTTGCCGCTGCCGACTGCGCGGTCCTGACCATCGGCGAAGGTCAGCGTAACGGTGCCAACTCGCTTGCTCACCACCGCGCTACCGCCGCGCAGCACGGTGACGAAATAGGGCAGCGTAACCGTGCGCGCGCCGCGCGTATCGGTGCGCCGCGCGTTCACGGAAAAGTTTGCCTCACTATAAATCTGTTCGCCGCGGTCATCGCAGGTGGCGCGCAGATTGGTCATCGCCGCGCTGACATCAAGGCTGCCAATGCTACGATCTGCGCCGCTGGCAAAGGTCGTGATATCGCCGGTATAGTCCGGAATGCCAACCGCCGGGCACAGCGTCAGCACGCTGGAAATGCCGACCCCCTGATCAAGCACCAGCTCCCCTTCACTGGCGCAGCCGGCAAGGCCGACTGTCATCGCAGCCAGCATGGCAGGGGCATGAAAAGCGCGCGTGCGAAGCATCATCAAAGGCCGTCCTCGAATTCTGATCCAATGCGCCCGCCACAAAGCTGGCAGACACGCGAAGCACGCCCTAGCGAGGACGCGTGGAAAGCGCTAGGGGGGCAGACATGAACGCGCCCTTTCCTGCCTCGCCCGCCGATACCACCGATCTGATCGATCGGCCGCCCCTGAATCTGCTGATCGCCGCACCGCGCGGGTTCTGTGCCGGGGTCGACCGCGCGATCGAGATCGTTGAAAAGGCGCTCGAACGATATGGCGCGCCGGTTTATGTCCGGCACGAGATCGTCCACAACAAATACGTCGTCGAAGGGCTGAAAGCCCAAGGCGCGGTGTTTGTCGAAGAATTGGACGAAGTGCCCGATGATGCCCCGGTGGTGTTCAGCGCGCATGGTGTGCCCAAAGCAGTCCCGGCCGAAGCCAAGCGCCGCAAGCTGTTATATGTCGATGCCACCTGCCCGCTGGTCAGCAAGGTTCACCGTCAGGCCGAACGCCAGATCGAAAAGGGCCGCCACATCAT
>JANQTR010000240.1 GCA_030731635.1 Erythrobacter sp.
TCACTTTGGGAGGAGCGCTGGCTTTTCTGGCGACCCTATGGGCAGCGGCGACATTCGCGCCGAAGTATTTGAGAAATTCAAAGGCATCGGGTCCCGATGCGGGGGGCGGTGCGGCTGCGGGTGGTAGCTACGGTGCTTCCGGGTTTGATGATTGCTCTGGTGGCGGTGCCGATGGAGGTTGCGACTGATGACCGCCTTCTTCCAATCCTTTGGCCTCAGCTACGAATGGGCCTGGACCGTCGCGACGCTCGCGGGGATCCTGATCATCTCGCTGCTCGTCATGTTCAGCGTCGCCATGGTGATCTATGTCGACCGCAAGGTGCTGGGCGCGATCATGATGCGGCGCGGGCCGAATGTGGTCGGGCCGTTTGGGTTGCTGCAGAGCTTCGCAGACGGCCTCAAGGTCTTCCTCCAGGAAACCATCATCCCGAGCGCCGCGAACAAGGGCATCTTCCTGCTCGCGCCGATCATCACCTTCACCGTGGCGCTGGCCGCGTGGGCGGTTATCCCGTTCGATGCAGGCATGGTGCTGGCCGACATCAACGTGGGCCTGCTCTACATCCTCGCGATCTCCTCGATGGGGGTTTACGGCGTGGTGATGAGCGGGTGGGCGTCAAACTCCAAATACCCGTTCTTCTCGGCGATGCGCGCCTCGGCGCAGATGATTTCTTACGAAGTCTCGATCGGGTTCGTGCTGGTGTGTGTGGTGCTGTTTGCCGGAACCTTCAACATGAGCGGGATTGTCGAGGCGCAGCGCGGGTTCGGGCTGGGCATCATCAATGGCTATGTGGTGCACCCGCTGCTGTTCCCCATGTGGGTGGTGTTCTTCATCTCGGCGCTGGCTGAGACCGCGCGCGCGCCGTTTGACCTGACCGAGGCGGAGAGCGAGCTCGTCGCGGGCTACCAGACAGAATATTCCTCGATGAGCTTCGCGCTGTTCTGGCTCGGCGAGTATGCCAACATCTTGCTGATGTGCTCATTGAACACGCTGCTGTTCTGGGGCGGGTGGCTGCCGCCGCTGGACTGGGCGCCGCTGTACATGGTGCCGGGGATCATCTGGTTCCTGCTCAAGACCTTCATGTTCTTCCTGATGTTCAGCTGGATATGGGCGACCGTACCCCGGTATCGTTATGACCAGCTGATGCGGCTTGGGTGGAAGGTGTTCCTGCCGATGAGTCTTCTGTTTGTGGCAGTTACCAGCGGGTATCTGATGGCGACGGGGCATTTCGGATGAGCGCGCTGCTTGCCCTGACCGCTGCGATGAACGGGCTTGTGTTCGAGTGTCGCGCCGATACGGCTTATCTCACCGTGTTCGCTCCGTCCGAAGCCACCACCGCCAGTTATGGCGGTAATGTCCTTACGCTATACAAGGTAACAGGCGATGGCGAGATCATCGCGCCGCAGATGCGCGTGCGTCAGGTCTTTGATGGCTTACCCGATAGCCTGTACATCAAACTGACCTCGCCTGAATTCGACGTCGAATTGGATATCACTGACTACGTCGCCGAAGCTGCCACCAGCGCCATTAGCATCACCGGCACTCCCAAAACTGGCGAGCCGCAAACCATCACTGGAACCTGCACCGTGACCAAGCGCGAGGAGGCACCAGCCTCATGACCACCGTCACCCACCTCATCAAATCGTTCACCCTGTGGGAATTCCTCAAGGCCCACGCCTTGACGCTGAAGTATTTCTTCAAGCCCAAGGTGACGATCAACTACCCGTTCGAGAAGGCCCCGCTCTCGCCCCGCTTCCGCGGTGAGCACGCGCTGCGGCGCTATCCCAACGGCGAGGAACGCTGCATTGCGTGCAAGCTGTGCGAGGCCGTGTGCCCCGCGCAGGCGATCACCATCGAAAGCGAGCCACGCGAGGACGGTAGCCGCCGCACCACGCGTTATGACATCGACATGACGAAATGCATCTATTGCGGTTTCTGCCAGGAAGCTTGCCCGGTTGATGCCATCGTCGAAGGGCCGAATTTCGAATACGCCACCGAAACCCGCGAGGAGCTGCTTTATGACAAGGCCAAGCTGCTCGCGAATGGTGACAAGTGGGAACGGGCCATCGCGGCCAATCTTGAAGCCGACGCGCCCTACCGCTAGGGCGCGCGGCGACGAGGGTAACAGGGTCAGAATTTTCGTCATCCCGGCGCCATGGGATTAAGGCTCCGGGATCAAGCTTGGACTAAGGGATCACATTGCCGCTTTCTGGGCCACGGCGCATCGCCGGGGTGACGGACCGGCGGAGACACATCATGATACAGGCCATCGCCTTCTATTTCTTCGCGACCATCGTCGTCGCCAGCGCCGTGATGGTGATCATGTCGCGCAACCCCGTGCATTCGGTGTTGTGGCTGATCATGACCTTCTTCAACGCCGCCGGGCTGATGGTGCTGGTGGGCGCAGAGTTCATCGCGATGCTGCTGGTGATCGTCTATGTCGGCGCGGTCGCGGTGCTGTTCCTGTTCGTGGTGATGATGCTCGACATTGATTTTGCCGCGATGCGCGAAGGTTTTATCCGCAACGTGCCGCTGGGCCTTGCGATAGCCGCGATCTTGCTGGCTGAACTGCTGCTGGCGGTGGGGGCTTACAGCGCGGGCGGCATTCAGCTGGGGGCGCCTGATGGCAGTGCGATGCAGGCGGCTGATACCAGCAATATCGAAGCGCTCGGCGCGTTGCTCTATGGCCGTTATATCGTGCTGTTTGAAATTGCCGGGATCATCCTGCTGGTGGCGATGATCGGCGCGATTGTGCTGACCTTCCAGCCGCCCAAGCCCGGCGCGCGCGCACGGCAGGACGTGGGCAAGCAGAACCGCCGCCGCCCCGAAGATGCCACCATCATGAAGAACCCGGAGATCGGGCAGGGGATCGAGCTATGATCAGTGCAGGTGGGATTGGTATCGAACACTACCTTACCGTTGGTGCGATTCTGTTCGTGCTGGGCGTGCTGGGGATTTTCCTCAACCGCAAGAACGTGATCGTGATCCTGATGGCAGTCGAGTTGATCCTGCTGGCGGTGAACATCAATCTCGTCGCCTTCAGCGCCTTCATGCAGGATCTGGTGGGGCAGATTTTCGCAATGCTGGTATTGACCGTAGCGGCGGCCGAAGCGGCCATCGGGCTTGCCATTCTGGTGATCTACTTCCGCGGTCGCGGGTCAATCGCGGTTGACGATATCAACCGGATGAAGGGGTAGGTTTTTCGTGAATACCATCCTCATCATCGTGTTCGCGCCGCTGCTCGCGGCCCTGATTGCAGGGCTGGGCAACCGCATGATCGGCAATGTCGCGGCCAAATCGATCACCACCGGCGCGCTGTTGCTGTCCGCTGGCCTGAGCTGGCCGATTTTTCTGGGCTATATCGGCGGGACTGAAACCGCCGAGGTGGTGCAGGTCTTAAAGTGGGTCGAAAGCGGCACGCTGAACTTCGATTGGGCGCTGCGGGTTGATACGCTGACCGCGATCATGCTGGTGGTGATCAACACCGTTTCGGCGCTCGTGCACCTCTATTCGTGGGGGTATATGGAGGAAGACCCGGATCAGCCACGGTTCTTCGCCTACCTGTCGCTGTTCACATTTGCGATGCTGATGCTGGTGACAGCGGATAACCTGGTGCAGATGTTCTTTGGCTGGGAAGGCGTGGGTCTGGCGTCCTATCTGCTGATCGGTTTCTGGTTCAAAAAGCCGAGCGCAGGGGCTGCGGCGATCAAGGCGTTTGTGGTCAACCGTGTGGGCGATCTGGGCTTCATGCTCGGTATTTTTGGTACCTATCTGGTGTTCCAGACGACCTCGATCCCCGAAATTCTCGCGGAAGCCCCTGCGATGAGCGGGTCGACCATCACCTTTGTCGGTATGCGCCTCTATACGATGGACATCCTGTGCATCCTGTTGTTCATCGGCGCGATGGGCAAGTCGGCGCAGCTGGGCCTGCACACCTGGTTGCCGGATGCGATGGAGGGGCCGACGCCGGTGTCAGCGCTGATCCACGCCGCGACGATGGTGACCGCCGGTGTGTTTATGCTGTGCCGCCTCTCACCAATGTTTGAAACTGCGCCGACTGCGCTGATGATCGTCACGGTGGTGGGCGCAGCGACATGTTTCTTCGCTGCCACCATCGGGACAACGCAGTGGGATATCAAGCGGGTAATCGCTTATTCGACCTGTTCACAGCTGGGCTACATGTTCTTTGCCGCAGGGGTTGGCGCCTATGGCCCGGCGATGTTTCACCTCTTCACCCACGCTTTCTTCAAGGCGCTGCTGTTCCTTGGCGCAGGCAGCGTGATCCACGCGATGCACCACGAACAGGACATGCGGTATTTTGGCGGGCTGCGGAAGCACATCCCGCTGACCTTCTACGCGATGTTGGCCGGGACACTGGCGATTACCGGGGTGGGCGTGCTCGGCGTGTTTGGCTTTGCCGGGTTTTATTCGAAGGATTCGATCCTCGAAGCTGCATTTGCGCGCGGCACCGGTGTTTCGCAGTTCGCGTTCTGGGCCGGGGCCATCGCAGCCTTGCTCACCAGCTTCTACAGCTGGCGCCTGATGTTCCTGACCTTTTGGGGCAAACCGCGCTGGATTGAGAGCGAGCATATCCAGCACTCGGTCCACAAAACCCCCGAACAGGCAGGCGCGGACACCACCGGCGGTTATCACCCGCACGAAAGCCCGGTGTCGATGCTAATCCCGCTGGGCGTGCTGAGCGTCGGTGCGGTGCTGGCCGGGTTCGTGTTCAAGACCGCATTTCTTGATGAAGAAGCGTTCTGGAACGGTTCGATCTATTTCAACGAAGCGCTGATCCACGCGATGCACGGCGTGCCGTTGTGGGTGAAGCTGACGGCGACGGTGGTCATGCTGCTCGGCTTTGCAGGGGCGTATCTCGCCTACATCGCCAAGCCTGATATCCCGGCAAAGTTCGTCGCCACGTTCGGCGCGCTTCACAACTTCGTCTACCGCAAGTGGTATTTCGACGAGCTGTATGACGCGATTTTCGTCAAGCCTGCGTTCTGGCTGGGTCGCCAGTTCTGGAAGCTTGGTGATGTCGGCATCATCGACCGTTTCGGCCCCAACGGCATTGCCTGGGTGGTTGAGCGTTCTTCGGTCGCCGCAAAGTCGATCCAGTCGGGCTATCTCTACACCTATGCGCTGATCATGCTGCTCGGGCTGATCGCTGCCATAACCTACGTTTTGCTTTAGGAGCGCGCTTCGGAATGGAAGGCCTTCCCATCCTGTCGTTGATGATGCTTGTGCCGCTGGCAGGCGCGTTGGCGTGCCTGTTTTCAGGCGCTGCCGCCGCGCGCTGGATCGCGCTGGGCGCGACGCTGCTGGCCTTCGTGCTCGGCATCGCGCTGTGGTCGAATTACCAGATCGGTGGTCCGCAATGGCAATTCACCGAGCGGGCAGAGCTGTTTGCAGGCTTTAACTATGCGCTGGGGATTGATGGCATTGCATTAATGCTGATCATGCTCAGCGTGTTCCTGATGCCAGTCTGTATTCTGGCAAGCTGGGATTCAATCACCAAGCGTGTCGGCGAATATATGGCCGCCTTCCTGTTCATGGAAGTGCTGATGATCGGCACGTTTGCAGCGCAGGATTTGTTCCTGTTCTACATCTTTTTCGAAGCTGGCTTGATCCCGATGTATCTGATCATCGGGGTGTGGGGCGGGGACAACCGCATTTATGCGAGCTATAAGTTCTTCCTCTACACCCTGTTCGGATCGGTGCTGATGCTGATCGCGATGTTCTGGATGGTGGCCGAAGCTGGCACATCCGATATCCCGACGCTGATGCAATACAGCTTCCCGGCCGAGGCACAGACGTGGCTATGGCTAGCTTTCTTCGCGAGTTTCGCAGTTAAGGTGCCGATGTGGCCGCTTCACACCTGGCTGCCTGATGCCCACGTGCAAGCGCCGACTGCAGGTTCTGTGATTTTGGCGGGCGTGTTGCTGAAATTGGGCGGATATGGCTTCATCCGCTTCAGTCTGCCGATGTTCCCCGAAGCTTCGGCGCAGTTTGCCTGGCTTGTGTTCACCTTGTCGATGATTGCGGTGGTCTACACCTCGCTCGTTGCGCTCGTGCAGTCCGACATGAAGAAGCTGATCGCCTACTCCAGCGTTGCGCACATGGCGATTGTGACTGTCGGCCTGTTCGCCTTCAACGTGCAGGGGTTGGAAGGCGCGATGATCGTCATGCTGTCTCACGGCCTCGTTTCTGCCGCGCTGTTCCTGTGTGTTGGCGTGATCTACGATCGGCTGCACACGCGTGAGATCGCGCGGTACGGCGGTCTGGCAATCAATATGCCTTATTACGCGCTATTCTTCCTGCTTTTCACCATGGCGAGCATTGGCTTGCCGGGGACGAGCGGCTTCGTGGGAGAGTTCCTTTCGCTTGCGGGAATTTACCAGACGTCGAGCCTTGTGGCGCTCATCTGCACCACCGGGATCATCCTTGGCGCGGCCTATATGCTCTACCTCTATCGCCGCGTGGCCTTTGGTGGGCAAGTCAACGAAGATGCCGCCGCAATGCGTGACCTCAGCCTACGCGAGTGGGTGATGATGGCGCCGATTGCTGTCGCCGTGTTGTGGATGGGGGTCTATCCCGAAAGCTTCCTCGCGCCGATGCGCGCTGACATTGCCGTGCTTGACGCCCGGCTTGCGGCGGCAGCCCCGGTGGGTGACGCGGCGTTGGCGGCGGGCGCGCCCCGGGCTGAGGCTGCCAATGCGCTGCCGGAACATTCGAGCGCCGAGGAGGGCGCGCACTGATGGATTTCGCCGCTTCTTTCGCGCTGATCGCGCCTGAATTGCTGCTGAGCGCGGCGGGCCTTGCGTTGTTGCTGGTAGGTGCTTGGCGCGGGGACAAGTCCGCACGGGTGGTCGCGATTGCGGCGGCCGCTGCACTGTTCGGCGCAGGGGTGATGCTGGTGCCGGGGCTGCATTTCGGTACGGACGGTCCAGCAACGCTGGCGTTTGGCGGGTTGATGAAGGTCGATAGCTTTGCGCTGTTCGCCAAAGCACTGATTTACCTTGCCGCGATTGGCGCGCTGGTGGTTGCACCGGCGTTCTTCAACAGTGCGGCTGCGGGCAGTGAACGCGGGATGCGCGCTGAATATCCGGTGCTGATCCTGTTTGCTGCGCTCGGGATGAGTATCATGGTTTCGGCCCATGATTTCATGACACTGTATCTTGGGCTCGAACTCAACAGTCTGGCTGCCTATGTGCTTGCGGCGATCCTGCGGCGCGATACGCGTTCGGGTGAGGCGGGGCTGAAATATTTCGTGCTCGGCGCGTTGGCCTCGGGGATCCTGCTGTATGGGATGAGCCTGCTTTACGGTTTTACCGGCAGCACGGCCTTTCCGGCAGTGCGCGCGGGGCTGACGGGTGAGATGGGCCTAGGCGCATTGTTCGGCCTGATCTTCGTGCTGTCAGGCCTTGCGTTCAAGATTTCCGCTGTGCCGTTCCACATGTGGACACCGGACGTCTACGAAGGCGCGCCGACCCCGGTCACTGCCTTCTTCGCCACCGCGCCCAAGGTTGCTGCCGTCGCGCTGACCGCGCGGGTCACGTTCGAGGTGTTCGGTGCGCAGATCGCCGCGTGGCAGCAGATCGTGATGTTCATGGCGCTTGCATCAATCGTGTTCGGCGCGCTGGGGGCGATCGGGCAGGAAAACCTGAAGCGTCTGCTAGCTTATTCCTCGATCAACAATGTCGGGTTTATCCTGCTTGGCCTTGCAGTCGCCAATCAAGGCGGGGCAGCGGCGATGCTGGTGTATCTGTTCATCTACGTCACGATGAGCCTTGGATGTTTTGTCGCTCTGCTGATGCTGCGAGACGAGGATGGGGCATTGTTTGAAACCTTCGCCGATATTCGCGGGCTGTCAGTCACCCAGCCCTTGATCGCCGGGGCGCTACTGGTGTTCATGTTCAGCCTGGCGGGCATTCCGCCACTGCTAGGTTTCTATGCCAAGTTCGCAGTGTTTCAGGCCACAGTTGAGGCTGGGTTGGTCGCATTCGGCGCGATTGCCATTGCTGCGAGCGTGATCGGGGCCTTTTACTACATCAAGTTCGTCAAGGTGATGTTCTTTGATCAGCCTGCTGGCGTGGTCACCGGCAAAAGCGGCCCTGCACATTGGGTGCTGCTGGGGCTGACAGCGGCGATTGTTTCGCCGCTCGGTTACCTTCTCACCCCGTCGCTGACCGATCTGGCCGACAAGGCCGCTGCCTCGCTATTCTTCGCGGTTTGACAGGCTCGCCAACCATTACGCTGGTTGAGGAAACCGGCTCGACGAATGCTGACTTGGCCGCTGTCTTGCGTTCGGGCGATGGGTGGTCGCAAGGCCAATGGCTGGTCGCCTTTCGCCAAACCGCCGGGCGCGGGCGGCAGGGGCGTGAATGGTTTGACGGCACCGGCAACTTCATGGGTTCAACGTTGGTTGCCCTGCGCGAAGATGATCCGCCGCCAGCCTCGCTCAGCTTCGTTGCCGCGCTTGCGGTGCGAGATGCGGCGCAAGCGGCGTTGGATGGCGGCTCCGGGATCGCGCTCAAATGGCCCAATGATGTGCTTCTGAATGGTGGCAAGCTGTCCGGCATTCTGCTCGAAATGGTGCGCGGGTATATCGTCGTCGGCATCGGTGTGAACCTTGCCCGAGCGCCGCAATTGCCGGACCGCCAAACCGCCGCGCTGGCCGACGTCATCGCCCCGCCTGCGGTTGAAGACTTCGCAGCAAGTCTGGCGGAGCACTTTGCCCGCCGCCTCGCCCAATGGCGCGCGCAAGGCCTGAGTGCGACGCTCGGACAATTTCTCACTGCCTCAATCCACGCGCAGGGTTCGCCCGTTACTGTCCATGATAGCGATGGCTCACAGCTGGCGGGAAGCTTTGCCGGTTTGGACGAAAGCGACGGCGCGCTGCGGCTACGCTTGGCGGATGGCAGCGAACGTGTCATTCGCGCCGGGGATATTGCCTGAAATGAGGAGTCCGCCCAATGCTGCTCGCCGCTGATGTCGGGAACACCAATGTTGTCTTTGCTCTGTTCGCAACCGATGCGGACGGGGCTTACACGATCCGTGCGCGATGGCGCATCGCTACCGATCCGCGCCGCACTGGCGATGAATATGCCGTTTGGCTGCTGCAATTGCTCACCATTGAAGGCGTGGCACGTGATGAGATCACTCAGATCATTGTTGCGTCGGTGGTGCCGCGCGCGGACCACAACCTCACTGTATTGTGCCAGAAATATTTCGGCATCACCCCCATGTTTGCAGGGCAGGGCAAGGCGGCCTGGCAGTTCGAAATAGATGTTGATCAGCCCAGTTCACTTGGGGCTGACCGCGCGCTCAATATTCTGGCCGCGCACCATAAATATGGTGGCGATCTGATTGTGGTCGATTTCGGCACTGCGACAAAATTCGAAGCGGTCGATTTCACCGGCGCCTATAAGGGCGGGTCGATTGCACCGGGTATCAATCTGTCGCTCGATGCGCTGGTGGGCAAGACCGCCAAGCTGCCGCGCATCGCCATTCGCGCGCCATCCAGCCGTAGCGTGATCGGCCGCAACACCGAAGATCAGATGCTGATCGGGGTGTTTTGGGGCTATGTCGCGATGATGGAAGGCATGATTGCGCGGATGCGAACCGAAATTGGCCGCCCGGCAAAGGTTGTAGCCACCGGCGGGCTCGCCATATTGTTTGACGACGCTACCGAGATTTTTGATCACGTTGATGCCGACCTGACGCTGGACGGCCTCGCCATCCTTGCACGGCAGGCTGAAACCGCCTGAACCTCCAAACAGAACCGGAAATCCCTTGAAGAAAGATTTTACCCCCGAAGACGAATTGCTGTTCCTTGCGCTGGGGGGCTCGGGCGAGATTGGCATGAACGTCAATCTCTATGGCTGTCAGGGCAAATGGATCATGGTCGATCTGGGCATGACCT
>JANQTR010000241.1 GCA_030731635.1 Erythrobacter sp.
TCGGGGAACAGCCCGCGAAGGCTGCGGACCAGATCCACCGTCAAGGCACCGCCGCTGTTGGTCAAGCGTCGCAGCGGCGCGCGCGCATCATCTGGCCAATCGATTTCGGTCAATTGCACCCATAGGGGCGGCACAGCGGCGAGCGTCGTCACCCCATGCCGGGCGCAGGCTTTGGCCACATCCCTGGGAAACAGAAAGTCGAGCGGAACCACACATCCGCCTGCAAACCACGTCGAAAACAGCTGGTTCTGCCCGTAATCGAACGATAGCGGCAGCACCGCCAGCGTCACGTCATCTGCCGCCAGCCCAAGGTAATCGGCAACGCTCACCGCGCCGAGCCACATGTTGGCATGGCTCAGCATCACGCCTTTCGGGCGGCCGGTCGAACCAGAGGTGTAGAGGATCGCTGCCAGATCATCAGGATTGGCTGCAGATGGCCCCAACTCCCGCCCCGCTGTGTCTGCGGCTGTCAGCGCCTCACCTTCTTCCAGCGCCAAGCAGCCTTCGGGCAGATCACCCGGTTCCAGACTGGCAAGCCGCGCGCCGGTGGCAATCAGCAGCGCCGCGCCGCTATCGGCAAGGATATGAGCGGCCTGCGCGCGTTTGAGCAAGGGGTTGATCGGCACATGCACCAAGCCTGCGCGCGCGGCTGCCAGCGGTAGCAGGCAGGTGAGTTCGCCCTTGGCCGCCCAGCTTGCCACCCGCGCGCCGCGTGTCGGCACCATCTGCGCCAGCCACCCGGCAAGGCTGGCAACACGCTGTCTTAACTGATTGTGGTTAAGCGTCCCCTCGCGCAAGACCAACGCAGCGCGCGCGCCATGCCCCGCAGGCCCCGCCAATTCGGCAAGGTGATCTATCGGCAAAGGCACAGGATACAGCGGAGTGGGCATTGTCAGGGAGCAGTCTTTCAGTGATCGAAACGCGGTATCACGACAGCGTTAACGTCTTGCAAGCGCTGTCTGCAGGCGCTGCCCATACGCCATTCGACCGGGCGGCGTGGTTTGCGCTGTTGGTGGACACTGGGCTGGTTCCGCTGATTGTGACCGCGCATGATGGCGATGCAACCGCCGCGCTTGCCCTGACCAACAGCGGCGGACGGATCACCCCATTGCGCAACTGGTATGCGTTTACCTGGCGCGCCCTGGCACCGCTGGGCGCAGGCGGCGACGCTTTGATAACCGCGATGGCCAAACATCTGAAAAAACACGGCTACCGCGTGACGCTCGAACCCGTACCGGGGGAAGATGGCGCAGCTGAACAGCTTGCCAGCGCTTTCCGCGCAGCAGGGTGGAAAGTAGCGGTGGAGGCATGCGATACCAACCACATTCTGCCGGTCAAAGGCCGCAGCTTTGCCGAATACTGGGGCAGCCGCCCCGGCCCGTTGCGCACCACCCTCAAACGCAAGGCGAAGAAGGTCGAAACAGAGGTGCTCACCCATTTCGACCCCGCCATCTGGGACGAATACGAGGCGATCTATGCCGCAAGCTGGAAGCCCGCCGAAGATCAGCCCGCGATGCTGCGCGCCTTTGCACAGGCCGAAGGCGCCGCCGGACGCCTGCGCCTCGGTATTGCGCGGGCCGATGGCCAGGCCATTGCCGCGCAGTGCTGGACGGTTGAAAATTCCATCGCCTACATCCACAAGCTCGCCCATCTTGAAAGCCACAAACAGCTTTCAGCCGGCACCACGCTGAGCGCCGCATTGTTTGAACACATGATCGACCGCGACCGCGTCCAACTGGTCGATTTCGGAACCGGCGATCAGAGCTACAAGGCCGATTGGATGGAGGCCGTCCGTCCGCGCTACCGCATCGATTGCCTTGATCCGGCACAGCCCAAAGCCTGGGCCCCGCTGGCCAAGCGGCTGCTGCGCGGTTGAAGGCAGGCCAGGGCCTGCCAAGGCGGCTGGCCGGGCTGCAATGCTTGCACGCTTGCCTCCGCATGGCTAAGCCCCGCGGCCACTGCCGGGATTAGGGAACAAGGTAGCGCAATGCACACCACGCCATTCATCGAGGGGCAGCTGGACGAGAACGCACTCGACCAGCAATTGAAGGCCTTGATCGCCGATGTGCTCGGAATCAATCAGGATCAGGCCGCCGGGTTCGATGCTGACACCGGACTATTCGGCCACCTGCCCGAACTCGATTCGATGGCGGTCGCAGGGCTGTTGACCGAAATGGAAGACCGGTTGGGAATCGTGATCGAGGATGACGATGTGACCGGCGAAATGCTAGAAACCTATGGCGGGCTGCGGGACTTTGCGTTGGCCAAGCTTGCCCCGGTCTAGCCTCGGCTTGAACCCCGCCAGGGCGGCTCTAGGGTGATTTTCACGTGGAACAATCCTGCGCCAGATGGCGGCTCGCCCAGCGAAGAACTGCTGGTGGCGTTCGATCAGGATCGGGCAACACGGGTGCTGGTGCTGCCCGCATGGTTTGATGAAGCGAACAAACTGCGGCGCTTTACGGTGGAGGTCATGCGGCGTCTCGACCGGGCGGGGATCGACAGCCTGCTGCCCGATCTGCCCGGTTGCAACGAAAGCCCCGCCCCTCAGGAACACCAGACACTGGAAGGTTGGCGCGCCTGCGCAAGCGCCGCAGCGGAAAGTCTGAGGGCCACCCATGTGCTGGCAATCCGCAGTGGTTCATTGCTGGCACCCGTCGGATTGCCCGGCTGGCACTATGCCCCGCAATCGGGCGCAAAGCTGCTGCGCGGGATGATACGTGCGCGCATTATTTCCTCGCGTGAGGCGGGGATTTCAGAGACTTCCGATCAATTGCTCGTAACCGGACGCAGTCACGGGCTGGTGCTGGGCGGATGGCATCTGGGCGCGGCAATGATCGCGGCGCTGGAACGGGCAGAGCCGGTACTGGCCGCCGGGCAAGCTCCGATTGCGCAAAGCGATGTGGGCGGCGCTGGCCTGTGGCTGCGGGCTGAACCCGATGATAATCCCGCGCAGGCCGATACGCTCGCCGGGTTGATCGCGGCGGCATTGGCATGACGCGCCTGCCCCTCACCTTTGGCTGCGGCAGTCTGACACTGGCTGGCACGCTCGACACGGCGCCGGCCAACACCGGGCTATTGATCGTCAGCGGCGGCAATGAAATCCGCGCTGGCGCATTTGGCGGGCAAGCCGATCTTGCCGCCCGCATCGCCCGGGCCGGGTTCCCGGTGTTCCGGTTCGACCGGCGCGGGGTGGGCGATAGCGAGGGCGAGAATCGCGGCTTCCGCAGCAGCGCAGGCGACATTGCAGCCGCGCGCGACGCATTCCGGGCGATGTCCCCGCAGCTCTCGCGCATCGTCGCTTTCGGCAATTGCGATGCGGCATCGGCTTTGATGCTGGCTGGCGGTGCGGGGTGTGATGGATTGGTGCTGTCCAATCCGTGGACGATCGATCAGGAGGACTCCGCAGAAGGCACCGCCCCGCCCCCCGCAGCAATCCGTGCGCGTTACTTCGAAAAGCTCAAAAACCCGCGTGAAATCGCCCGGTTAATCAGCGGAGGAGTGAATCTGCGCAAACTGGCGCGGGGGCTTGCCCAATCGGTCAATCCCGCGCCGCCGTCCAGCACCCTTGCCCAGGAAATGCGCGCAGGGCTGGCGGGGTTTGCGGGTGAGGTGCGCATCCTGCTGGCAACCGCGGATCGCACCGCACAATTGTTCGACGCTGAATGGGAAAAAAACGATCCGCGCATCCGCCGCTGTCTGGGCGCAGGCCATGCCTATGTCGACCCGTTGCACCGCGATTGGCTGGAAGCCGAGATCCTCGCGAGCCTTAGGGCCTAACGCTCAAACAGGCTGATCAGTTCGACATGGGTCGACCACCGGAACTGCCCGACGGCGCGCAGTTTGGTCAGTCGGAATCCCGCTTCCGCCAGCACGGCGCCATCGCGCGCCCAGCTTGCCGGGTTGCAGCTGACATAGACAACCTTGGTGAGCGTGCTTGCCGCGATTTCAGCCACCTGCGCGCGGGCCCCGGCGCGCGGCGGATCGAGCAGCACCGCGTCAAACCTGTTCAGTTCGGCGGGCTCCAGCGGGTTACGGAACAAATCGCGGTGCAGCGCCAGCACGCTGCCCCCGGACTGCGCCCCTGCCGCTTTGCTCGCCAGGTGCGCCGCACGCTCGGCTTCCACCGCCAGCACCTTGCGTCCCTGTCGCAAAGCAAAAGCAAAAGTGCCCAGTCCCGCAAACAAATCCGCCACCAGCCCGGCCCCCGTCAGCCACTCGGCCGCATCCGCCGCCATCCGGATTTCGGCATCATGGGTCGCTTGCAGGAACGCGCCGGGTGGAAGGTTTACCGGGATCCCACCAAGCGTCACTGTGGCAGGTTCAGGCTCCCACACGGTTTCAGGCCCGTAGCCTTGATCGATACTTAGCCGCGCAAACCCTTGTTCGCGCGCAAAATCGAGCGCGGCTTCGGTTGGCCCCAGACCTTCAAGCGGGAATTGGGCGAGGCTGACATCCACCCCCTGATCGGCCAGGGTCAGGTCAATCCCGACCATCGCTTTGGGACCATGCGCTGCCACAAACGCTCTCAACGGAGCGATCAAAGCGGTCAGCGCGGGATGCAGCACCGGACATTCGGCAAGGTCGACGATGCGATGCGAGCCGCCTTCGCGATACCCCACCACCGCGCCAGCATGCGTACGCAGCCCATGCAGCCCAGCGCGGCGGCGCGTTGCGGGCGGCGACAGGTGAACCGGCAGCAGCTCGGTTGCCTCCAGCCCCTGCCCCTTGGCCGCATTGACCACGCGGCCTTCGACAAACTCTGCCAGCACCGTGTCATCGGCGTGCTGCAACAAGCATCCACCGCACGTGCCAAAGTGGCGGCAGACAGGCGCGATGTGGTGCGGGCCGCGGGTGATCGCGCCGTCTGCATCCACCGTGTCGCCCGGCACGGCCCCGGCGATGTGGCGGCCAGAGGTGGCCACCCCGTCACCCTTGGCGGCAAGGCGGATGATGGGTTCGGATTGGGTTTCGCTGATGGTCACCGGCAGGCCGCTAGCGCCTCTGACACCCGTTCGGCAAGCTGCGAAGGAGTAAAAGCCGGGCCAGCGCGCCGCGCAGCCTCACCATGCAACCACACAGCCTCGCAAGCGGCGGTGAAGGGATCGGCCCCGGTCGCCATCCGGCTCGCCGCAATCCCGGCGAGGACATCGCCGCTACCCGCGACCGAAAGCCAGCTTGGCGCAGGCGTGGCGAGTGCCAGCCTGCCATCGGGCGCGGCCACCACGCTGTCTGGCCCTTTCGCCAGCACCACCATGCCGGTGAGCTTGGCCAGCGCCAAAGCACGTTCGCGGCGCCCCTCGGCGATCACCCCGAAATTGCGGCATAGCGTTTCCAGCTCGCCATCATGCGGGGTCGCCAGCAGCGGAATATCGCGCGCCAGCATGTTCGGCGCGACCAGCATCAACGCATCCGCGTCAATCACCATCGCCCGCGCATGGCGCAGTGCCTCACCCAATAACGCTTTGGCCGCGCCGTCACGGCCCAGCCCCGGCCCTACCAGCACCGCCGCAATGCGCGGATCGGCGAGCGCATCGGCCAGCGGTGCGGTATCGGTCACCACATCGGCAGGCGCACGCGGATCAGGGCTGCGAGCGAACAGCTTGACATACCCAGCCCCTGACCGCTGCGCTGCGGCGCCTGCCAACAGGCTTGCCCCCGGCATTGCTCCGCTAACAACGGCCAACAACCCTCTCAAATATTTATGACTTGTTGTTGAAGGCGGGGCTAAATGCGGGCGCTCTATCACCTGCGCTGCGCCCTCCACCGCGGCAATCCCGATCGGAACAAGCCGAAGCTGCCCCATCAGCGCGCGGCCCGGCAGGCTCCAGTGGGCGAATTTCCACGCGCCCAAAGCGAGTGTCAGATCATAGTGTGGCAGCCGCTCATTCAGCACCGCGCCGCTATCGCTCGCAATCCCCGAAGGCACATCGACCGCGACCCGGTAGCGATGCCGCGCGGCCAGATCGCGCAGCAGTAACGCGTGTTCCGCCACAAAGGGCCGGCTGAGTCCTGATCCGAACAGGCAATCGACGAACACATCAGCCTCAGCGCCCGCACGACCAACCGGCCCACCCCAGCGCCGCGCCGCTTGCTTTGCCGCATCCGTCGCCGGTTCAAGCGGAGCGACAACGCTGACCGCGCTACCAGCATCACGCAAAATCCGCGCGATAACATAGCCATCGCCGCCATTGTTGCCAGGGCCGCACAAGACTGTGACCGCGCGGCCCGCTGCCACCCGGCGGATCCATTCCGCTGCGCCGCCTGCCGCTACTTCCATCAGTTCCGAAACGCTTGTCCCCGAATCGAATAACGCCTGTTCTGCGGCGCGCATTTGCTTGGCGGTAAGGACTTGCGCGGCAGTCACTGTGGCGGCGGTGGCGGCGCGAGCATGGCAACCGGGACGGCATAGCGATCTTCGCCCACAGCAAATTGCAGCATCTCGCCATCAGGCGCTGATGCCACCAAGGGCTCAGCCCCATCCAGCGGCGCAAGAGCGCCGGTCGCTGCATCGCGGATCAACCGCCGAAACCCGCCATCGGGATGATGGATGACGATATCCTGCGTACCCGCCACCTGCTCCAGCGTGCACACTGCCGCCAATTGCGCCCCCACGCCAATCGCGCAATCGACCGTAGCGCCGGCCGGTGGCGGAGAGCTTTCAGCGCCGCACGCCGTTAAGGCGAGCATCAAACCGAGCGCGCTAAATATCCGCAAAGACATGAGTTTCCGCCTTCGCACCCGGATGAGTCAACGCACCAAACCGTGCTGGGCCAACGTTCTGGGCATAGCGCCACAACGCGCCCGCCTGATAGTCGTGATCGCGCGGCTGCCAGCGGGCGCGGCGCGCGGCCAGCACATCTTCTGCCACATCAAGGTCGATCGTGCCTGCTTCGGCATCAATGCTGATGCTGTCGCCATCTTCAATCAAGGCAATCGGCCCGCCATCGGCAGCTTCAGGGCCGACGTGGCCGATGCAGAAACCGCGCGTTGCGCCCGAGAACCGCCCGTCGGTAATCAGCGCAACCTTCTCGCCCATCCCCTGCCCATACAGTGCGGCGGTGGTGGAGAGCATTTCGCGCATGCCGGGTCCGCCCTTGGGCCCTTCATAACGGATCACGATCACCGCGCCTTCCTTGATCAGACGCGCTTCGACCGCGGCGAAACAATCCTCTTCGCAATCGAACACCTGCGCCGGGCCAGTGAACTGCAAGCGCGCCATCCCTGCGACCTTCACAATCGCCCCATCAGGCGCGAGGCTACCCTTAAGACCAACCACGCCGCCGGTGGGGCTCAGCGGGGTCTTCACGTCGTAGATGACCTTCTGATCGGGGTTCCAGGTGACCTGATCAATGTTCTCAGCCAACGTCTTGCCTGTCACCGTCAAACAATCGCCATGCAGCAGGCCGTTATCCAGCATCGTCTTCATCAGCATGTAGACCCCGCCAGCGTCATACATATCTTTGGCGACATAGCGTCCGCCCGGCTGCAGATCGGCGATGTAGGGCGTGGTTTTGAAGATTTCAGCGACATCGAACAGGTCGAAATCGATCCCCGCCTCGCTTGCCATGGCAGGCAGGTGCAACCCGGCATTGGTCGATCCGCCAGTGGCAGCGACAACGCGCGCTGCGTTTTCAAAGGCTTCACGGGTGCAAATGTCACGCGGGCGTAAGTTCAGTGCGAGCAATTCCATCACCTGCCGCCCCGCCGCGATGGCGATTTCGGCGCGGTTCTGGTAGGGTGCAGGCACCATGTTGCTGTTGGGCAACGACAGGCCAATCGCCTCACCTACGCAGGCCATGGTGTTAGCGGTATACTGCCCGCCGCACGCACCGTGACCGGGACACGCGACCTTTTCGAGCGCGATCAGATCTTTCAGCGGGCAATTGCCAGCGGCATATTGGCCGACCGCCTCGAACACGTCTTTGACGGTCACATCCTTGCCATCATAGGTGCCCGGCAGGATCGATCCGCCATAGACGAAGATCGACGGCACATTCAGCCGCAGCATCGCCATCATCATCCCCGGCAGACTCTTGTCGCACCCGGCAAAGCCAATCAGCGCATCATAGCAATGCCCGCGCATCGATAGCTCGACCGAATCCGCGATCACTTCGCGGCTGACGAGCGAGCTTTTCATGCCCTGATGGCCCATCGCGATGCCATCGGTCACGGTGATGGTGTTGAACCGGCGCGGGGTGCCGCCGCCAGCAATCACGCCGTCGCGGCAAACATCGGCCTGCGCGTTCAAGGTGGTATTGCATGGCGCGGAGTCGTTGCCTGCGCTGACCACGCCAACGAAAGGCTGCGCGATTTCTTCTTCGGTCATGCCCATCGCGTAGTAGTACGAGCGATGCGGCGCGCGCTCCGGACCGACCGAAACGTGGCGGCTGGGCAGCTTGGATTTGTCAAAGGTGCGCGACATAAGATTTCCTGTTGCAGGCGATTTGTGAAACGTCCCTGCCTTCAGGCGAGCGCTGACGCAACCCTTTGCGTTATGCCGGATAGCAGCGCCGTCCAACGGGTTTGATCCTCTGAGGTCTGCACAAGATCTTGCCGCAGCTCGACGCCGAGATAGAGGCGACCATGCGCCTCGGCATGGCGGTTCATGGTGTAATTGAGATCGCGGCCCGAATAGGGGAGGTTGTCGCCGACATTCAGCCCCTCAGCGGCGAACATCGGGATGGCGATCCGCGCGGCGCGGTCGTCCTGATTATAGAGCACGCCGACCTGCCACGGACGCTCCTCCTTGCGCGAGGCGAGGCGCGGGGTGAAGCTGTGGAGCGAGAGGATCAGCTTGGGCTGTGCTGCCTCCAGCCATTGTTCCAGCGCGGAGTGATAGGGGCGGTGGAAGCGGGCGAGGCGCGCTTCCCTGTCCGCGCCGACATTGCCGGGGATCGGGTGGCCGTCGCTGGCTTCGGGGACGAGGCCAGGAGCGTGTTCCTCGCGGTTCAAGTCGCAGACGAGGCGGCTGATGGCAGCAATGTGAGCGGGGATGGCGTGGTCGCGGGCAAGGAATTCGGCGATGGCCTCGGTGCCAATGTCGAACGCGATGTGTTCGTTCAACAGGTGCGAGGCGATGCCGAGCGGGATGTCCGACGACACGTGGTTGCTGGCATGATCGGCGGTGCAGACGATCCCGCCGGGCAAGGGCGTACCTAGCTGGCGGTAGGCTTCACTCACCGTCCCACCTCTGTTCGCCTCGAGCGCAGTCGAGAGGCCTGTGCAGGGTGTCTCGACTGCGCTCGACACGAACGTGATTGGGGGTGGCTCACCGCAACCGGCCCACCATCGTCCACCATTCGCTCGGCATGGCCGCAGCCGCCGCGTCGCGGGCCTCGGTGGTGTCGTAGAGCGCAAAGCACGTTGCGCCCGATCCGGACATGCGCGCGAGCCATGGGTTAGTAGCCTGCAACGCCGCCAGCTCCTCGGCAATCACCGGACAGAGCGATATGGCAGGGGCTTCGAGATCATTGCGCCCTTCCTTTGAGATTTTGCTCGCAGGGCCATCTGGGAGTGCCCCGCGATCCTCGCCATCCCAAGCCTTGAACACCGGGCCTGTGCTGAGCGGCACGCGCGGGTTGACCAGCAGGACGGGGGTTCCGGCGAGGTCATCCTCGACTTCCACCTGCTCGGTGCCGGTGCCAAGACCAATATGGGTGCGGCTGAGCACGCAGGCGGGCACATCTGCGCCGAGCTTCGCCGCGCGCGCCTGCCAATCGTCGGGCAAGCCGTGGAGCGCCTCGACCATCCGGAACACCGCCCCCGCATCCGCCGACCCGCCGCCAAGGCCAGCCGCGACGGGGAGGTTCTTTTCCAGCGTCACGGCGAGGCCTTGGGGACGCGGGAGGGCACCC
>JANQTR010000242.1 GCA_030731635.1 Erythrobacter sp.
CTGCAATTGCAGCGGCCGGTTCGAGCTGAACACCAAGGTATTCGCAAACTATTGCGACAACTTCCGCCGGGTTAATCAGAGCATCTTCGAACCATAATTCCAGCGGCGTGATCCCAAGATCGGCACACATTGCATCCCACGCCGCCTCCTGTTGATCGAGTAAGCGACGGCAGCGCTGCACGGCCAGCGCGCTGAATTCTGGCTCTATCCCTGCGCCAATGTCTTCCTGCTCTTTGCGCCAAACCCCGCTCAGGCTGGCGCGCGCATAGGATATCGTATGGGCATCACGATCGCGGCGACGCAGCCGCACCATTTTGCGCGGGCTGCCTGGCCCAGCCATGACGCGCATGGCTTCGGTAAGCAGCGCCGGATTGGATTGCTGCAATTGATGCAGCATCGCGGGAAACACCTTGAGGCCGTAAACACCGTTGGGCGCGGTACGGTATTGCAGAGAACGTCGCCAGATCGACAATTGTCCAGATGGATTGTTCGCGGCATCGCCGCCATGACCACCGGGTTCGAAATTGAGATATTCGAGCGGAGCTCCAAGACAACCTGTTGCCCACAAATGGTGGCTCAACCACGTGCTCCCTGCCCGCGGAACCGATGCGAGCAAGTAGCGCTGCGGCGCCAGGGAATCAAACCGAGGGAAGTCGAAGCGGTCTTCGTATCCAGTAACAACTCCCGCAATTCCCGGCATGTTTCCACCCTGCCTCTAGCTTGAAAAAGCTTCGAACCGCCCAAACTCGCGCGGGGTGAGCCGAACCTCGACCCGCCGGCGCGGCTCCGAGCCTTCGACCGCCAATTCGGACGCACCGAGAACTTCGCCATGAGCGTGCAACCAAGCCAACCGCGCGCCATCGCTTGCGGGAATATCAAAGCTGTATAGGCGCGCGCCACCTGTCAGCAGGCCTGATAACTGAGCCTCAAGCGCTGCCACGCCCTCCCCTGTGATGGCAGAGAGGATCACAGCCCCCTGCCCCTCAGCGGAGTTACGCAATTCTTCAAGGTCTTCAGAAGGTAACAGATCGCACTTGTTCCAGATTTCAAGGATCGGGATCTCGCTTGTGCCCGTCTTGGCATCCACCACGCCAAGGTCGCCAAGGATGTCGATCACCTGCTTTTTCTGCGCGGCATGGCTGGGATTGGCCATATCACGCACATGGCAGATCACATCGGCCCCGGTGACCTCTTCCAATGTCGCACGGAAGGCGGCGACCAGCTGTGTCGGCAGGTCGGAGATGAAGCCTACGGTGTCCGACAGGATGACCTTTTCCACTCCCGGCAGGTTGATGGCGCGCATGGTCGGATCGAGCGTGGCAAACAGCAGATCCTCGGCCATCACATCGGCCCCGGTCAGGCGGTTGAACAGCGTCGATTTGCCAGCGTTGGTATAGCCTACCAGTGCAACAACCGGCCACGGTGCCCGTCCCCGGCGTTCGCGGTGGAGAGTCCGCGTCTTGCGCACCTGATCAAGTTCGCGCCGCAGTCGGCCCATGCGCTGACGGATCATTCGCCGATCCGCCTCGATCTGCGTCTCACCCGGCCCGCCCAGAAAGCCAAAACCGCCGCGCTGACGTTCAAGGTGCGTCCAACTGCGGACCAAACGGCTTTGCTGATAATCCAGATGCGCCAGTTCCACCTGCAATCGGCCTTCGGCGGTGGCGGCGCGTTCACCGAAGATTTCAAGGATCAGACCGGTCCGGTCAATGACCTTGCGTTTGAGCCTATCTTCCAGATTGCGCTGCTGGATCGCGGTTAGTGCGCCGTCTACGATCACAAGCTCGGCTTCGTATTGTTCGCACCACACCGCAATATTCTGGACCTGGCCCGAACCGAACAGCGTGTTGGGCTGCATCTTGCGTATCGGCAGAACCGCCGTGTGAGCAATTTCCACCCCAATAGCGAGCGCCAGCCCTTCCGCCTCGGCCAGACGTTCGGTCGCATCAAGATCATAGCGCAGCGCCCGGATATCCGGGCACAGCACCAGTGCCCGCGCGCCGCGGGTCACCTCTTCCTGAAGATCGCTGTCAAAGCTCAGTCGTCAATCCCGTCATCTTCACCGTCGCCAACGCTAAGATCGACCGGCCCGGCAGGCTGGATGGTAGACACCGCGTGCTTGTACGCCAGTTGCACCGCACCATCGCGTTCAAGCATCATGCAGAACAGGTCATAGGCGGCAATCCGGCCTTGCAGCATCACTCCGTTGACCAAAAACATGGTCACCTGCACATGCGCTTCGGCAACGCGGCTGAGGAACACATCCTGCAACTGCTTTTGCTTTTTGCCGCCAATCTGGCTGGCGAACTGCGCCGGATCGAGCGCTTGGCCCGGCATGATCGTGCTGATCGCATGCTTGTAGACCAATTGCGATTGGCCATCGCGCCGCAGCAGGATCGAAAAATTGTCGAACCAGGTCACAATTCCCTGCAACTTCACACCCTTCACCAGAAACATGGTGACGGGGATTTTGCTCCTGCGCAGATGGTTGAGAAATGCGTCCTGGAGATTGCCCTGACGACCGGATGAGCCGCCGCCTTCGGTGACACGTGGTTCGCTGGGCGCGGCAGGGCGCGAGACTGGTCGAGGGGTGAGCGTTCGCCCGCTGGTCATGGTCTTGGCTCCTATTTTTGGCGGGAATAATACAGCCCGCATGTGTTGGGCGGTCGCCGCATTCAAAGCGCGGACGGTTGCCATACGCTATCATGGCGATTGCACCGCCATGCGACAAGACTTGATTTCGCAATGAGATGCCGCGCTGGCGAGCCGATCAGTCTTCGCTGTCGCGGCGATCGGCCATGCCCAGCAGCTTCAATTTGCGGTGCAACGCCGATCGTTCCATCCCGATAAAGCTCGCGGTTTTGGAGATATTGCCTGAAAATCGGCGGATCTGAATCGCCAGGTATTCGCGTTCAAAGCTCTCGCGCGCTTCGCGTAGCGGCACGCCCATTATTGCCGAGAGGCTGTCGTTCGCCATCCCGATCTGCCCGCCGATGATCTCGGGCGGGAGCATGTCGGGTTCGACCATCCCGAGCTTTTCGCGCGGGGTCATGATGATCGTGCGTTCGACCACGTTGCGAAGCTGGCGGACATTGCCAGGCCAGTCATAGGCTTGCAATGCTGCCATCGCCTCTGCCGCAATATCTGGCGGGGCGAGGCCCTGATCGTTGGAATAGCGGGTGAAGAAATGTTCTGACAGGGCAGGAATATCCTCCCGTCGCTGCGCGAGCGATGGCAGCACCACCGGCACCACATTCAGGCGGTAGAACAAGTCTTCGCGAAACCGCTTTTCCGCCATTTCGACGGTGAGATCGCGGGTAGTGGAGGAGACAACCCGGACATCCACCCCAATCTGGCGCGTTCCGCCGACACGCACAAAGCTCTGATCTGTCAGCACCCTGAGAATTCGGGCCTGCGTCGACAGCGGCATATCGGCAATTTCATCGAGGTAAAGCGTGCCGCCATCGGCGAGTTCGAGCAGACCAGGGCGCACTTGCTTGCCGCCCGATTCTTCGCCGAAAAGTTCCTGTTCGAACCGTTCAGGCGTGATCCGCGCGGAGTTGACCAGCACAAATGCGCCATCCGCCCGCGCACTCCAGGCGTGAAGCAGGCGCGCGGCGACTTCCTTTCCAGCACCCGGAGGGCCTGAAATCAGCACCCGGCTGCCCGTGTTCGCCACCCGCTTCAACGTGGCCCGCACGCTGTTGATCGCAGGCGAATTGCCGGTGAATTCAGCGCTGCCCCAACTGCCTTCGCGAAGGCGTGAATTTTCGCGCCGCAACCGTTCGGTCTCGGTCGCGCGCTCGACCAGCAACAGCAGGCGTTCGGCCTCGAACGGCTTTTCGATGAAATCCATCGCGCCGCGCCCCACCGCTGCGACAGCAGTATCGATATTGCCGTGGCCGGAAAAGATGATCACCGGAAGGTTGGGTTCACGCGCTTTGATCGCATCGAGCAGTTCAAGCCCGTCCATCGCACTGCCGTGCAACCACACATCAAGCAACACGAGGCTGGGGCGGCGCTCATCGATCGCGGCCAGCGCAGCGGTGCTATCCGCTGCAGTACGGCACGCATAGCCTTCGTCGCTGAGCACACCGGCCACCAGCTCGCGGATATCGCGTTCATCGTCGACGATCAGGATTTCTAGCGCCATGGGCACGGTCCTTCGGCTGGGAGGTCAGGGACAGACGGGCGCATGTTCATGCTGCCCCGCCCTCGAGAGGTTGGGGATGGCGGGCAAAGCGCAAGGTCACCCGCGCGCCGCCGCCCGGCGTGCTGGCAAAGCTCATATCACCGCCATGCTCGTCAACGATCTTGTTGACGATGGCAAGGCCAAGCCCGGTGCCCTTTTCGCGCGTGGTGACATACGGTTCGGTAAGGCGTTCGCGGTCAGATGGCAGGCCCACACCGTTGTCATCAATGCTGACCATAATCGCCTCCCCGGCATCGCGCACGGTGACGGCGATTTCGCCGACATATTGCCCGCTGGCTTCGGCTGCGCGCGCTTCGACCGCCTCGACCGCGTTCTTGAGCACGTTGGTCATCGCTTGGCCAAACTGGTGGCGATCACACCGCACTTCGCGGTCAATCAATTCGGACGACGCCACGCTGAAGGCGATGCCTGAATGCGCCACTTCCTGCAAGAATACCGCCTGCCGCACCAGATCAAGCGCATCTTCGTCACGGAAGACCGGTTTGGGCAGGCGGGCGAAGGAGGAGAATTCGTCGACCATCTTACGAAGGTCGCCAACTTGCCGCACAATCGTGCTGGTGAGTTCATCGAACAATTCGCGGTCTTCGTCCCCCACCTGCGTACGATACCGCCGCTTCAACCGTTCGGTCGCCAGCTGGATCGGGGTGAGCGGGTTCTTGATCTCGTGTGCAATCCGGCGCGCCACGTCCGACCATGCTGCTTGCCGCTGATCCAGCAATTGGCGTGTGATGTCTTCAAAGGTGATAACGAGCCCGCTGGTGCCGGGCGCGACTTTGACCGCCAGCGTCAACAGTTCCGTGCCCTTGGCGTGGGTGATGATCGCACGTTCCTTGCCCTCAGTGATCATGCGGCACAATTCGGGAGAAAGCATCTCGAGCGACTGGCCGATCATGCTTGCCGGATTGTCCGACACGCCTTCAGGTGCGAGCAGCGATTGCGCCGAGGAATTCATCAACGTCACATGGCTGTCGGCATCGACCGAGATCACTCCGGCCGTGACCGATTCCAGCACGGCTTCGGTAAAGGCGCGGCGATCATCGATCTGGCGGTTGGCACTGACAAGCGCCTGCGTCTGCTTTTCAAGCTGCCCGGTCATGCGGTTGAAGGCACGGTTGAGCATGCCGATTTCGTCCGCCCCAGTGCGCCCTTCGAGCCGCAGCGCGAAGTTCCCCTGCCCCACCTTGCGCGCTGCACCCACCAGATTGGTGAGCGGTTCGACCTGCCGGTCGGCGAACCGCAGCGCAAACCAGATCGCGACGCCTACAAGTAGCAGGCTGACAGCCACCAACGCCAGATTGAACCGTAATTGCAGCGTCCGCGCGCTACCGGTCAGCTTATCATAAGCGGTCACGATCGATTGCGCGCGTGACCATGAATTGAACATCGTTTCTTCAGTGGTGCGGGCGTTGTAGAGAAATATCCCGCTGTCCGGATCAATCGGCACCAGCGCCTCGATCCGCTCAGGGCTGCCGACTACAACGGCAAATTTGCCTTGATCAAGCTGTGGCAGAGCAGCCCGACTAAATTCCAAGGGGCTGTTGTCCTCGGTAAGGTTGAGGATCGCCGCCGTGCGCAGGCTGCCATCCGGCATGCGTTGAAGCACCGCACTCTCGGAAATTTCGCGGGCTTGGGCCTGATAGGCGTAGAAGTCAGGAAAATCAGGATCTGTGAGCGGTACACGCGCAAGGATCACACGCATGTCGGTCGCCATGATGATGGTGTTTTGTTCAACCTGGCGCTGATTGGCGTCATAGTAATTCTGTGCCAGCGCGTTGGCATTTTCCATCAGTCCGCGGGATTCGTCCGAGAACCAGAAGTCGACCCCGGTCTGGAAAAGGAAAGCGGCAAAGCCCGCGACCAACAAGGTCGGGAGCGCGGCGACCATCGAGAAGAAGAACACCAACCGCACATGCAACCGCGCCGTGCTGCCCGCCGCCCGCCGCAAAGCAAGTCGCCGCCCAATCAATACCAGCAGCGCCATCGACGGCACCAGCGTCGCCATCAACAACACCGACACCTGCATCGTCGGCAGTAGATCGCCAGGCGTATCGGAGCGGGTGAACGCAACATAGGTCGCACTGACCGACCCGATCAGCGCAATGACAGAGATGATTTCAAGCCAAAGGAAGACATTCGCCCGCCGCGCGGCGACCACAAAGCTCCGCCACCAGCGCGGCGACAGCCGGACGGTCAAGTTCGTGGCGCTGGCTGAAGGGCGATCCATCGTTGCGCAGTTACAACAATGGTGTGGCAAAAATGCAAGGTCAAACTTCGCAGCCGCTGATCTGAAACGATTTTAGATTGCCGATCAGGATGGCGAGAAACGATCCGGCTCCAACCCCAGCTCGCCAATGCGTTTGCGCAAGGTGTTGCGGTTGATACCCAGCAATTGCGCCGCACGCAGCTGATTGCCGCCGGTTCGCCCCAAGGCGTATTCGATCAATGGTTTTTCAAATGCGGCTAGCGCGCGGTGATAGATCGCGCCGGAGGGCGGAGTCTCGGCTGCCAGCCAGCCCGAAAGCGCAGCAGCAAAACCGCCCTGCCCGCCGCTCGTCGGCACGGCATTGGCAACCGCGATTTCGGGGCCGATAATGTCGTTCACATTGGCCGCGTCAATCCGTTCCTCTCGCGCCATCAGTGTGAGGCGATAAACCACATTGCGCAGTTCGCGGACATTGCCGCGCCAGTTGCGCTGTTCCAGCTGCTCAACCGCATCAGGCGTCAGGTGGCGGCGCGGCAGGCCGTCTTCGGCGGCGAGCACCAGGAAATGCTGCACCAGAGCGGATATATCCTCGCGCCTTTCACGCAGCGGCGGCAGTTCTATCGGCACGACGTTAAGTCGATAGAACAGGTCCTCGCGAAAGGTGCCCGATGCGATCATCGGGGTCAGATCGCGGTTGGTGGCGGCGATGATGCGGACATTGACCGCGATTTCCTGCCGCCCTCCGACGCGCCGGATCCGCCCCGATTGCAGCGCACGCAGCAGCCGGGTTTGCGCCTCGGCGGGCATATCGCCGATTTCGTCGAGGAACAGCGTCCCACCATTGGCCTGTTCAAACTTGCCAATCGCCTGCGCAATCGCCCCGGTAAAGGCACCCTTTTCGTGTCCGAACAGCTCGCTTTCGACCAGATCGGCGGGGATGGCGGCGGTATTGACCGCAACGAACGGTCCGGTACGGCGATTGCCGAGTTGGTGGATCGCTTCGGCCACCAGTTCCTTGCCAGTTCCGCTTTCGCCGGTAATCAGCACGGTCAAATCATTGCGCAGCACACGCGTGATCATACGGTATACACCCTGCATCGCCGGACTGCGGCCCACCAGCGGCATGCGGTCGCTCTCGGCCCCTGACAGGGTATCCTCGGCATTATCGGGCGTGTTCTCGCGCAGCCCTGCGGCCTGACGGACCGCATGCACCAATTCATCAAGATCGAACGGCTTGGGGAAATATTCGAAGGCGTCGCTTTCGCTCGCGCGGACAGCAGTATCGAGCGTGTTCTGCGCTGACAGCACAATCACCGGCATATCGGGCGCGCGCTCGCGGACCGCGGCAAGACTGGCCAGACCGTCACCATCTTCAAGGATCACATCGGTCAACATCACTGCAAACCGGCGCCCCGCCAACAAATTATCGCGCGCCGCGATGTTGGTGCAATGGGCGATAGCAAAGCCTTCGTCTTCCAACGCAGCCATGATTACCGTCGCGATGGCAGCATCATCCTCGACCAGCAGGATCGGAGCAGGGGGTGTGTGGGCCATGATCTAGAGAGCGACTGGTGACTGCGGCAAATGCAGCCGAAAATGGGTCAGGCCTGCGCGATTATCACGATCGTGACTGATATTGCCGTTCATATCGCGCACCAGCTTGCGCACCAGAGACAGGCCCAGCCCCTGCCCTGACGGTTTTGATGAAACAAATGGTTCAAACACATGATCGCGCAGGGCCGAGTCGATCCCGGGGCCATTGTCGCTGATGGTGATTTCAATCGGTAGCGGGACCGCGCGACCATGGTGAATCGCGCTGAACGCAATGCCACTGACATAGCGGGTCTGCACCACGATTTCTCCACGCACACCGCCCAGACAAGCGGCATCGCGGGCGTTGGACATGAGGTTGATCAGCACCTGTTCCAAAGCATCACGATTGGCCAACACCGGAGGCAGCGAGGGATCGAATTCTTCCCGAATATCTACATTGACGTGCGCCGAACTGGCCGAACGCATGGTTCCCACGGCGGCCCGGATCGCCTCGTGCGGGTTGCAGGCATCCACCGGCCCGGTGCGCGTGCTACCCAATTGCTGCATCCGGTCGATCAACCGCGCGATCCGGTCAACTTCGTCAGTGATCATCTGCGCCAGCTTTTTGTCGGCATGCGGCAGTTTGCGCGCCGCCAATTGCCCAGCCCCGCGAATTGCTGCGAGAGGATTCTTGATCTCGTGCGCCAGCACCGCCGGTGCGCCCAACATGGCGCTGCCGCCAGAAGGATGGGCTGCATCATCATGGCCAATCTGTGACATGGTAACCACCCGCCACCCCGGAAATCCGCCCAGCGGCGATGCGGTAAGGTTGATCCGCACCTCACCCTCGCCCACCTGTATCGCCAGATCGCGCGCCACCAGCGCATCATCCCCGGCCGATAGGCGTGCCTCCACCCGTGTATCGAGCGGGCCGATCCGGTCTGCCAAGCGCGTTCCGATCAGCCGATTGGCACTGGTGCCAAGCAGGGCCTCTGCGGCGTGATTAACCTCAGCGATGAAGCCATCGGCGTCGATCAAAACCAGTGCGAAGATCAGTCCGGCAATCTGCGCTGCAGCATCAGGCCGCACGTCGCCCGCTTGGGGCGGCACAGGCGAGCTGGACGATGCAGAGCTCGCCACCCCTCAGGCTGCCTGCTGCAGCAGGAAAGGGGTATAGAACCGTTCGATCTCGCCCAATACCTGATCAGCATCGTCGATGAAATTGGCCATGTTGCGGAACTCGGCCGATCCATGCAAACCTTTGGTATACCAGCCCAAATGTTTGCGCGCCATCTTGACTCCGGTTTCACGCCCATAGTGATCGAGCATCCGCTGGTAGTGTTCCACCAGCACCGCATATTGCTCGTTCATACCCGGCGCCGCGCGCGCCTCGCCGGTGCGCCACCAATGCATCACCTGACCAAGCAGCCATGGTTTGCCGTATGCGCCGCGCCCGATCATCAACCCATCCGCGCCCGATTGTTCCAGCGCCCTGGCTGCATCATCAATGGTGCAGATGTCGCCATTGACGATCACCGGGATGTTCACTGCATCCTTGACCTTGCGGATAAACGCCCAATCGGCGCTGCCCTTGTACATCTGGTTGCGGGTGCGGCCGTGGACGGTAATCATTTTAACGCCAATATCTTCGGCCATGCGCGCAAGGTCTGGCGCGTTAAGGCTTGTGTGATCCCAGCCCATCCGCATCTTGACCGTCACCGGCACCTTCACTGCCTTGACCGTCGTTTCCATCAACCGCACCGCAAGTGGCACTTCGCGCATCAAAGCGCTGCCCGCTAATTGCCCTACGACCTTGCGTACCGGACAGCCGAAATTGATGTCGATGATGGCTGCGCCGTTGCCTTCCTGCAATTTTGCCGCCTCGGCCATGCTCGCCGGATCGCAGCCGACCAATTGCATCGACACTGGCTCTTCAATCCGGTCCCAAGCGGTTTTTTGCACAGACACCCGCGTTTCACGGATCGCCGCCTCGCTTGCCACCATTTCAGTGACGTTGAGGCCCGAACCATAGCGTCGCACTAGCGTGCGGAACGGCATGTCGGTCACACCAGTCATCGGCGCGAGCACCACTGGCTCGGCAATCGTCACCGGACCGATGGCAATCGGCTTGATCGCCGGAGGAGTGGGAAGATCGGTCATGATAATGGTGTTTGCCTAAATAATGGGCAGGCGCATAGTGGATTGCCGAAAGCCCGTCCAGACCCTAAGCGGATGCCGCGATGGCCTGCCTGCCCCCCCTTTCCTCTTTTGCTGCAATCGTGGTTGCTGCGGGCAAAGGGCTGCGCGTAGGTGGCGACACGCCCAAGCAGTTCCGCATGTGGCAGGGCAAGCCGCTGATCCGCCATTCCGTAGACGCTCTGATCAGCGCCGGCGCTGATCCGCTGGTGGTGGTCATTGCCGATGATGCGCGGGCTGCGGCTGAGGGGGCTTTGGCGGGGATTGGCGGCCTGCAGTATGTTATTGGCGGCGCGACACGGCAGGCATCGGTGCGCAATGGGCTGGAGGCGCTTGCCGTAGCATCGCCCATGAACGTGTTGATCCATGACGCGGCCCGCCCGGATTTGCCGCGCGACGTGATCGCTCGGCTGCTCGCCGCGCTGGACACCAACCCTGGCGCAATTCCGGTGCTACCCGTGGTCGATAGCCTTGCCGTGGCGGGCGAAGGCGAACTGATGACAGACACCGCCGCGCGTGAGCCGCTGCGCCGGGTGCAAACCCCGCAGGCGTTCCGCTATCCCGCGATCCTTGCCGCGCACCGCGTTTGGCAGGGTGCGGGCGATGCGGGCGATGATGCGCAGGTGCTGAAAGCAAGCTCTGGTTCAGTTGCTCTGGTTCACGGCGACGAACGCCTGAAGAAAATCACCTTTGCGGAAGACCTGATGCATCCATCCACCAGCCCGGCATTTCGGATCGGACAGGGATTTGACGTCCACCAGTTGGTGACGGGCGAAGAATTGTGGCTATGCGGTGTGCAGGTTCCGCATGATAAGGGGCTATCCGGCCATTCCGATGCCGATGTTGCGCTCCATGCGATCACCGATGCTGTGCTCGGCGCGGTCGGTGAAGGTGATATTGGCACCCATTTTCCGCCCAGCGACCCCCAATGGCGCGGTGCGCGTTCGGGCCAGTTTCTGGCACACGCTGTCGACCTTGCCCGCGCGGCGGGTTATGCCATTGCCAATATTGATCTCACCCTGATCTGCGAAGCGCCCAAGATCGGACCGCACCGCCCTGCCATGCGCGCCGAAGTTGCGCGGCTGATGGGGCTTGACGAAAGCGCGGTCAGCATCAAGGCAACCACCACCGAGCGCCTTGGCTTTACCGGCAGGGGCGAAGGGATCGCAGCGCAGGCCATCGTTCTTGTCTCCTTGGCTTCGGAAGGAACCACTACATGACTCTATCCCGCAAGATTGCGCCGGCCCTCGCGCTTGCTGCACTCATCACATCCCAGACCGCGCAGGCGCAACAGCCCACGTGTGTGGCTGCTGCCGACCTGAGCGATGCGGCAGCCTATGCCTTGCCGATTGCATTTGATGCTACACAAACCGCCTGCGCCAACCGCCTGCCGCGCGATGGCTTCGTGGCGACCAAAGGCGAAGCGTTCATCGCCAAGTTCCGCGCCGGACAGGACAAGGCCTGGCCGGGCGCGTTCCGCCTGATCAAGACCTTCATGGCCGACGATGCAAGCGAGGCCGAAAGGCCGGGCGACGAATTCAAGTCGATGATCGCGGCCCTGCCCGACGAAGCCCTCCGCCCGTTTGTCGATGGGATTGTCGGCCAGCTGATCGCTGGCGAGATCAAGGGTGATAGTTGCACCAAGATCGAACGCGGGCTTGAACTCATCAGCCCGCTTCCGACCGAGAATGTCGGCGGGCTGGTGGCTTTCATCGCCGAGCTCTCCGACCTCAAGAACCCAGCAATCTGCGCCTCTGCCCCTGCGGTGATGGCGAAGTAACCGCAGTGCCGCTTTCGCTCTTGCCCGATGACATCACCGCGCTGGCCGCCCGCGTGGTGGCTGAAAACGACAATGCCGGGCGCACGGTAGTGCTTGCCGAAAGCTGCACCGGCGGGCTGGTCGCCGCCGCCCTCACTGAAATCGCAGGCTGCTCTACAGTGCTCGACCGCGGGTTTGTGACCTATTCCAACGAAGCCAAGATGCAGGTGCTGGGCGTGGCGAGCGACATTATCGAAACCTTTGGTGCAGTTTCGATCGCGTGCGCTTGGGCCATGGCAAAAGGCGCGCTTGATCGATCGGGCGCAGATGTGGCGGTGGCTATCAGCGGCGTGGCAGGGCCAGGCGGCGGCACTCTCCACAAACCCGTCGGCACTGTGGTGTTCGCCCGCGTCACCCGCAACTCTGATGACGAGCCCGAAGGCGAACTCAAATTCTTTGAAGGCGGCGATGGACCCGAAGGCCGCGCCGAAATCCGCCGTCAGGCCACGCTTTGCGCGCTTGAACTGTTACTGCCGTAAAGCTGCGCCGCGCGCGCCTCAAACGCTTCGACCATCTTGCGGAACGCACGGTCAAAATACTGGCCTGCAATCTTTTCGAACAGGCGGTTTTTGAAGGTGAATTCGACCACAAAGTCGATTTCGCAGCTGTGGTCATCGACAGCGCGGAACGTCCAGACGTTGTCGAGATCGCTGAGCGGCCCGTCGAGGTAATGCACTTCAATCACAGTGGGCCGCGTCTTTTTGACGCGCGACGTGAAGCTTTCCCGCAGACTTTTGAACCCGACCACCATGTCGGCGACCATTTCGGTTTCGCTATCGGACTTGACCCGCGTGGCGATCACCCAAGGCAGGAATTCGCCATAACGACCGACGTCGGCGACCAAATCGAACATCTGTTGCGCACTATAAGGCAAGCGGCGGGTTTCACGAATTCCCGGCATCAGGCGCCAGCCTTCGCCGGTGCCTTGCCCCCTGCACGCAAAAGCTTGTCTTCGCGCGCGGCCTTCATCGCCGCAAAATCATCACCCGCGTGATAGCTTGACCGGGTCAGCGGGGTCGCAGCCACCTGCAGGAATCCCTTGGCCCGCGCAATCGCGCCATACGCAGAAAACGCCTTGGGCGTGACGAATTCCTCGACCGCCGCGTGCTTCGGCGTGGGCTGGAGATATTGGCCCATAGTGATGAAATCGACCTCGGCGCAGCGCATGTCGTCCATCACCTGATGCACTTCGAGCCGCTGTTCGCCCAGCCCCAGCATGATGCCCGATTTGGTGAAGATCATCGGGTTGTGCGCCTTGACCTCCTCCAACAGCCGCAAGGAGGCGTAATACCGCGCGCCAGGGCGGATCATGGGATAGAGGCGCGGCACGGTTTCGAGGTTGTGATTGTAAACATCCGGTCCGGCTTCGCAGATCATTTCAACCGCGCGGCGCATCTTGCCGCGGAAATCGGGGGTGAGAATTTCGATGGTCGTTGTTGGCGTCGTGCGCCGCAGCGCTTCGATCACCTTGACGAACTGCATCGCCCCGCCATCAGGCAGATCATCCCGGTCAACGCTGGTGATGACGATGTGTTCAAGCCCCATCCGCGCGGCAGCGATCGCGGTATGTTCAGGCTCCAACGGATCGACCGCCCGCGGCATCCCCGTCTTGACGTTGCAGAACGCGCAGGCACGGGTGCAGACATCACCAAGGATCATGACCGTAGCGTGTTTCTTAGTCCAGCACTCCCCGATATTGGGGCAAGCGGCTTCTTCGCACACGGTATTGAGGTTCAATTCGCGCATCATGCGGCGCGTTTCATGATAGCCTTCGCTGACCGGCGCGCGCACGCGGATCCAATCGGGCTTGCGCTGACGCGCAGGTCGTTCGGCGGGCGGATCGGACTGCGGCGTGCTGGCAAGATCGTTCATGACGGGTCATTTAGGGGCGCTTGCCCCATCTCGCAAGCGCACGAAGGGGTGCAATTGCCGCAATGCCCCTGCCAAAAAAATAGGAGCGCCGGATGATACCCGGCGCTCCTGTGTTGTTCAGCCCATATTGTTCAGGCCTGCATCGTCAAGCTTTGCGCGCCGCTCAGGCGGCGGGCTTGTCAGCCATCATCTCATCCTTAGCCATCGCGCCGCCCTGCTGCTGCGCGGCATAGGCATCCCACAGCCGGGCGACCGGCAGGCGCACACCATTCACCTGGGCAAGCGTTTCACGCGCGGCAGCGGGATCGCCCATCGCGATCTGCGCAATGCCAAGACGGGTCAGCGCCAGATTGCGATCAACCCCGGCAAGGGTCAGGCTTTTGGCATAGAAGCCGGCGGCCTTGGCACTTTCGCCATAGCTCAGGAAGGCGTCCCCTGCTGCCACCACGGTGCGATAGGTTGCCGAGCTGCCATTGGCATCACGTTCCAGCACGGGAAGATCTGCCCGATCGGCAGCAATGCGGCCGCTGGCAATTTTCAGCTGTTCTTCGACCCAGCTGTCCGAACCCTTGGGGATCGCACCCTGCGCGCTGGCCTGTTCAATGATGTCCTTGACTTCCTGCGGCAGGCGGCGAGCGTCGGCCGTTTCGATGTAGAAAATGAAGTCGTTCTTTTCCTTGAGTGTATCGACCTCTTTGCCGAGACGCAGAAGATCGAGCAGCACCTGCGGTTCGAAATCATTGAGATTGCGGGTCAGGTTCACCGCATCGCGCCAGTTTTCGGGCGCCGGATTGTCGATCACCCAGGCGGTCACAAAATCATAGACCTGCGGCACGATTTCGTTGGTGTAGGCCACAGACACACCGCGGCGATACCACTTGGGATCCACCGGCAGGCTCTGCGCCTTGCGCGCGGCGATAGCATCGCTGAGATATTGCAGCCCTTCGGCGTTGCGGTCTTCGCTGAAGAACAGTTCGGCCATGTTCATCTGCAAATCAGATGTGGTGACATTGGGGGCCGAGTAGTTGTTGTCGATGGCGCGCTGAAGATAGGTGCGCGCTTTGTCATACTGGCTCAGGCTCTGGGCGATCTGGAATGCGACCACGTTGAAACGACCAACCTCTGCGGGCTGGATCTTGCCGGTGGCGAGCATCATTTCAACGCCCTGCAATTGCATGGCCGGATCCTTGGCGGAAATGCCGGTGTTAAAGATCAACCCGCCGAGCGCCTGACGTTCATCGGGCGATACCGCCAGCGGAATCAGCGCAAGAACCTGCGGCTTGAGCGTCGCGAAATCGGGCGCGACAGCTTTGGTCGCGGCTTCAGCCGGCTGATAGGCAGCGACGAATTCCTTGGAATAGACCGGCTTTGCGGCTTCTTCCTTGTCGTCTTTCTTTTTCTTCTTCTGGGCGTGGGCTTCACCGACAAAACCCGGGACAGCCAACAGCGCCGTGCCGCTGGCGAGCGCCACCGCGAGTGCAAGCTGCCGGGCAAAACCGGCGGAACGACGACGGGGCGAAGACAAATTGGTCACTGCATCCTCCAAACTGTAGCGCTGCGCCTAGCCTGATCGGCATCCGCACAGCTGCGAATATCTGCCCCGCCTTTGAATGGGTGGAGGCAGATTTGCAATTGTTACTAGGCATGCCGTGCTGAACGGCCATTGAATGCCCGCAAGCTCTCTCCGTGCTGCGTGGTTGCAAGTGTGGAAAAATCCTGTGTGTTCGCACTGTGTTTGCTTGCAGCGGTGGGCAAAGCGCGTGTGTGCGCCTAAATAGGGGTCGTGCACGGCCGATTGACGGCCAATCCCGCCAGCGCGGCTCGACGAACACAAACAGAAACGGCCCCACCCTTGAGCGACGACAGCGACATCATCGATTCCCCTGCCCCTGTTCCGATGAGCGGGTTTGAACGCATCGACATCGTCGATGAAATGAAATCGAGCTATCTCGATTACGCGATGAGCGTGATCGTGAGCCGCGCGCTGCCCGATGTGCGTGATGGGCTGAAACCGGTCCACCGCCGGATTTTGTTCGCCAGTCAGGAAGGCGGCTTTGTCGCTGGAAAGCCATACCGCAAGAGCGCGAAGATCGTCGGCGACGTGATGGGCAATTATCACCCGCACGGCGATTCCGCGATTTATGACGCGTTGGCACGGATGACCCAGTGGTGGTCAATGCGGGTTCCGCTGATTGATGGTCAGGGGAACTTCGGGTCGATGGACCCCGACCCGCCGGCATCAATGCGTTATACTGAAGCGCGTTTGGCGCGGGTGGCGAACAGCCTGCTTGATGATCTCGACAAGGATACCGTCGATTTCACCGAAAACTACGACGGCAGCCGCAAGGAGCCGACGGTGCTTCCGGCGCGGTTCCCCAACCTGCTGGTCAACGGTGCAGGCGGGATTGCGGTTGGCATGGCGACCAATGTGCCACCGCATAATCTTGGCGAAGTGATCGACGCCTGTTTTGCCTACATGGACAACCCGGCGATCACGTCTGAGGAATTGATCGAATATATTCCCGGCCCCGATTTTCCCACGTCGCCACTCATCCTTGGCACGCACGGCGCCCGGTCGGCCTATACCACCGGGCGCGGGTCGATTTTGATGCGCTGCCGTCACGAAATTGAATCCACCCGCGGCGCCAAGAGCGAAGGGCGCGAAAGCATCGTCTTCACCTCGATCCCCTATCAGGTTGGCAAAAATTCGCTGGTCGAAAAAATCGCCGAAGCCGCCAAGGACAAGCGGATTGAAGGCATTTCCGACATTCGCGATGAAACCAACCGCGAAGGGGTGCGGGTGGTGATCGATCTGAAACGCGATGCCAGCCCGGACGTCGTGCTCAATCAGCTGTGGCGTTACACCCCGGCGCAATCATCCTTCCCCGCCAATATGCTGGCGATCCGCGGCGGACGGCCCGAAACGCTGCTGCTGCGCGATTTCATCGCGGCTTTCATCACCTTCCGCGAAGAAGTGATCACCCGCCGCACCAAATACGAACTGGCCAAGGCGCGCGAACGGGCGCACATTTTGCTCGGGCTCGTGGTGGCGGTGTCGAACCTAGATGAAGTGGTGGCGATGATCCGTTCCGCCCCCAACCCCGCCCAAGCGCGGGCGCGATTGATGGCCAAGGAATGGCCAATTGGCGACATCGCGCAATACATCACTCTGGTCGAAGCAATTGAGCCGAGCGCGGATCAAGAGGGCGGCACCTATCGCCTGTCCGAACGGCAGGTCCGCGCAATCCTCGAACTTCGCCTGCACCGCCTGACCGCGCTGGGCCGCGACGAAATCGGCGGAGAGCTGAAACAGCTGTCGCTTTCGATTGAGGAATATCTCTCGATCCTTGGCGACCGGATGAAACTCTATGCGGTGATGCGCGAAGAACTGACCGAAATCCGGGCCACCTACGCCACCCCGCGCCTGTCCGAAATCGCACCTGCGTGGGATGGGTTGGAAGATGAAGACCTGATCGAACGCGAAGAGATGGTCGTCACCGTCACACATGATGGGTATATCAAACGCACCGCATTGAACACGTTCCGGTCGCAGGCGCGCGGCGGTAAGGGCCGTAGTGGCATGGCGACCAAGGATGAAGATGCGGTGGTCGAATTGTTCGTCACCAGCACTCACAATCCGGTCTTGTTCTTTACCAACACTGGCCGGGTGTACCGGATGAAAGTGTGGAAACTGCCCGTCGGCGGACCGCAGACCAAGGGCCGCCCGATGGTCAATCTGCTTCCCCTTGGCGCAGACGAACGCGTCACCAACGTGCTTCCCCTGCCCGAAGACGAAGCAAGTTGGGCCAACCTCAATATCGTGTTTGCGACCGAACAGGGCATGGTGCGGCGCAATTCGATGGATGCCTTCACCAACGTGCCGACCGCCGGCAAATATGCGATGGGCTTTGTCGATGGATCGGGCGACCGGTTGATCGGGGTGCAATTGCTGACCGAGGAGCAGGAGATCTTCCTCGCCAGTGATAGCGGAAAGGCGATCCGTTTCTCGGCCACCGACGCACGCGAAACGAAGAGCCGAACTGGCATTGGCGTGCGCGGCATGGCGTTGAAAGGCGGCGCCAAAGTAGTCAGCATGGCGGTGCTCGATCCACTGACGGCCGATATGGAAACGCGCGATGCCTACCTGCGCGCAGCAGAGTGGAAGAACAATGAGGCTGCCCCCACCCTGCCCGCCGAACAGGTTGCGGCGATGACGGAAAGCGAAGAGTTCATCCTCACCATCACCGCCAACGGCTATGGCAAGATTTCCTCGGCCTATGAATACCGCACCACATCGCGCGGGGGCCAAGGGATCACCAATATCGGCACGCCCGAAAGCAACCCTGATCGCAACGGTCCGGTGGTCGCAAGCTTCCCGGTAAAGCACGGATCGCAGCTGATGCTGGTGACCGACCAAGCCAAGCTGATCCGGCTTGGGATTGACCTGCGCCATCTGGTCGATGACGGGTTCGAAAACCTCAAGGGCTTCTCAATTTCTGGGCGCAGTTCATCAGGTGTCCGCATCTTTGATGTCGCAAAGGATGAACACATCGTCGGCGCGGCGTTGATCGACGAGACGGCGGAGCCGGAAAACGCGGCCGAAGAAGCGATTGCTGCCGAAATAGGCAGCGCCGCAGAGGGTGAGCCACCCGCTACCTGATAGGCAAGCGCTCCAGGTGATAAAAAATGAGGCAGCCGGCGATCAAACCGGCTGCCTCTTCTTTGCTGCTCAAAAAATAGTCAGCCCCACTATCTTACGGGTTGCTCGCCGCGAAGACATTGCACGACGCCGGTCGCAATCATCACCTGCGCGATATAGTATAGCGGCCAGATCAGCAGATCGGGCAGCGGGGCAAGATCGTAAGTCCCCATGCGCGAGAATATCAGCCAGTCGCTGATAACGAACAATACCGCGCCGGTGCCAACCCGGTAACGCGGATAGTGGCTCATCCAAGCCGCCGCAGCCATCGCGCCGAGGAAGCTGGCATAAATTGCGATCCTGATCTCACCGCTCAGAACATAACTCACCAGCGGTGTGCCGATCAGCAGAGACAGGCCAATGATATTCTGCACCGGCGAAGGCCGTGGGTGCCGGTTACGCAAATAGAGCACCAAAGCCGCGACATGGGCCGCTGCAAAAAATGCCCCGCCCGCCAGTTGGTCCAGCTCAATGGCAACATCGCCCGCCGATGCCAGCGCCAAGGCAAGCGCGAGCAACAAGCCATCAGCGTGATGTTTTCCCTGCGGCACACGCAGCAGAACATAAAGCGCAAGCAAGCCGACCGACGCGCCTTTGGCGAGCAGACCCCACGTTCCTTCGCCAATCGGATTGTCGCGCAGGAAATAGAACGCGGTCGCCGCGGCGATGCTCGCCAGCAGCCACGGTCTCTGTTCAATCAATGCCCGTTTCGCCATTCCTGCTCTGTCCTCAGCCCGATCTCTCGCGGTAGTGCTTGCAGGCGGGCTATCACGCAATTACCTGCCCTGCCATGAAAGCAACACCGACTATTCACGATGTGCACATCATTGGCGGCGGCCTCGCCGGAAGCGAGGCGGCGTGGCAGCTGGCCCAGCGCGGCGTAAAGGTGCGGCTGTCGGAGATGCGCGGCTCTGGGGAAATGACCCCGGCGCACCAGACCGACGGGCTGGCCGAGATGGTGTGTTCAAATTCGTTTCGTTCGGACGATGACGAAAAGAACGCAGTCGGGCTGTTGCACCACGAAATGCGCAGCCTGGATAGTATCATCATGCGCGCAGGCGAAGTCGCGCGCGTTCCCGCAGGCAGCGCAATGGCGGTTGACCGCGATGTCTTCTCAGCCGAGGTTGAAAAGGCGCTATCGGGCCATCCCAACATCACCATCGTGCGCGAACGGGTGGACAGCCTGCCCAACAGCGGCCTTACCATCGTCGCCACCGGACCGCTGACAGCTGAGGCGCTGGCAGGTAGCATCGTGCAGGCCACGGGCAGCGAAAGGCTCGCTTTCTTCGATGCGATTGCGCCGATCATCCACCGCGACAGCATCGATATGAGCAAGTGCTGGATCCAGTCGCGCTGGAACAAGACCACAGCAGCATCGAACGAAGGCGGCGATTACATCAATTGCCCGATGAGCCAGGAGCAATACCTCGCCTTTCACCGCGGCTTGATCGAAGGTGAAAAATCCGAGTTCAAGCAGTGGGAAAAAGACACGCCCTATTTCGATGGCTGCATGCCGATCGAGGTGATGGCCGAACGCGGCTGGGAAACCCTACGTTATGGCCCGATGAAAGGTGTTGGGCTGGACAATCCTTTTGATACCACACCCGAATTTCCGCAAGGTCGCTGGCCCTACGCGGTGGTGCAACTGCGGCAGGACAACAAGCTGGGCACGCTGTGGAACATGGTGGGGTTCCAGACCAAACTGAAATATGGGGCACAGGTTGAACTGTTCCGCACCATTCCGGGGCTTGAGAATGCCGAATTTGCGCGGCTGGGTGGGCTGCATCGCAACACCTTCCTAAATTCGCCTGAAGTGCTCGACCGGCAGCTGCGGCTGAAGGCGGCCCCGCATATCCGGTTTGCGGGCCAAGTGACGGGATGCGAAGGCTATGTCGAAAGCGCTGCAATCGGCCTGGTTGCAGGGATGATGGCGGCGGCAGAGCTGGCCGGGCGGGCCTGGCAGCCGCTGCCTGCCACCACAGCAATGGGCGCCCTGCTCAGCCATATCACGGGCGACGCAGAGGCTGCGACGTTTCAACCGATGAACGTCAATTTCGGTCTGTTCCCGCCGCTCCACGATGTCGGCAAGAAGGTGCGCAAGGAAGCCTATACCTCGCGCGGCAAGGCCGATCTGGCGCGCTGGATTGCCGAAAACACGGAGCGAGTCCCCGCCTAGGCGGGGACCGCACTCAGGCTAACACTTGCACGCTGGCTTTTTTGTGGCCGGCTTGGGCGCGGTGGTGGCGAATTCGCGCGGGGTTAAGCGTCCATTGCCATCGGCATCGGCGCCCACGAACCGGTCAACCGTCGTCACTGCCCATTCCTCGAACGTCAGCAGATTATTGCCGTCCACATCCAGATCACGAAATGCGTCTGACCGGGTGGAGAGCATTTCATTGCGGGTGATCAGCCGATCACGATTGCGATCATAACGGAAGAACCGCAGTTCCTCGCGCGACAAATCGGTTTGTTCGGGCGGGGCCGGGCCCTGCAAATTGCCGGGGTCAGCCAGCGGCAGGGTTGCAGGATCGGGCGCGGGTGCTTCGGGCACGGGCGGCGGCGGCGCATTGTCTTCAACCGCGGCGCGGCCTTGCCACCAGAACACTCCGACCCCGGCCAGGGCCAAGCCTCCCAATACTCCGACAACGGCTTCGCGCAATGGTCTGCCCCCATATTGCTGAACTCATTACGGCAATATACCTAGTCAGGTCAGAAAGATAGCCGCTCTCAAAGCCGCCAGCGGTGCCCCCCTTCCCTCCATCAAAGGCCGCCCGCCGCGCCGCAAGGCGCGCAGCGCCAAAGCATCAAGCACCGCAAGCCCGCGGAGGGATTTCGACAGCCGCCCGCCCGCACTTTGCCGGGCCAGTGCCGTTTCGATCAGCAACGCCCGCTCGCCCGGATCCGAGACGGCCGTGGCCGCATCAGCCAGCGCCCAATGCAACGCTGCCGCCGCCACGCGATCTTCATCGGCGGAGCTGCGATCATGATCCAAAGCGGCAAAAAACGCCCCGCGCTGCGATCCGAACGCGGCGATCTCAGCCGGGCCGAGCGCCTGCGCTGTCACCAACACTTCCCAGCCATCGACCATCGCGATCAGCGCCGCCTCCCGCCCGGCCCAGTGCGCGCTGACAGCATCCAGCACTGCATCGCCGCGTGGGCGATCCCCCGAAGGCTTGCCCAACGCCTCCCGCCACCACGCTAGCCGCATCTGGCCCAGCATCGGTTCCGTGGTGCGCGCGGCAATCCGGGCGAGTCGGCGATCCAGTTGCAATGCTGTGGTTAAGGCTGCGCGAACCATTGGCGGCGTCCACGCCAGCGCCAAATCCAGTTCGGGCGGCAACAGGTCGAGGCTTTCAGCGTCCATATCCCCCGCGCCTAGCGTCGCGCCGTGACGATTGGCAAGCAATCTGTCCCAGCGTGGTACGCCGCCGCTGCTGCACCCCACCTAATCCCGGTTTAACCTTTTGGTAACCATGCTCTTTCGCATTCCGCTTACCAGACTGGCTTATGGCCAAGGAATGCATCTGGGATTCCTGCGCGATTTGTGCGCGGGTGACAGAAGAAGGACACGAATTCGATGGGGCGAGAAACTGAGGTCCGCAAGACGTTTCTGCGTACTTTGCTGCACGACAAGGCGGCGAACACCATTGCTATTGCAGCCGCGGCGATGTTCCCGGTTCTGGCAATGGTGGGCGGCGGGATCGATGCGAGCCGGTACTATATGGCTGCCTCGCGGATGCAGGCCGCCTGCGATGCCGGTGCCCTTGCTGCCCGCCGCGCCATGCTGGATGACGACTTCAGGCCCGAACACCGCACGATCGGCGAAAATTTCTTCGATCAGAATTACAACGAAACCATGTTCGGCACCGAAGACCGCGTGCGCACCTACACCGATAATGGCGAAGGCCAGGTTCGTGGCACCGCCAGCGGCACCTTGCCCACCACGCTGATGGGCGCTTTCGGCTATGACGAGTTCAACCTGTCGGTGACCTGCACGGCTGACATCAATATTTCGAACACCGACATCATGTTCGTGCTGGACGTCACCGGGTCAATGAACTGCCCAGACACGTCGCCGGGCTGCGGCAACAACGGTAACGTTGAATCGAACACCGCGCTGATCAAGGGATTGCGCGCGGCGGTGATGAATTTCTATGACACGGTGGAAGACGCCACGTCCAACAGCGCACAGGTACGTTACGGCATTGTTCCCTATGCGCCGAACGTCAACGTGGGCTTTTCAATCCCGCAACAATACATGGCGACCACGCACACCATTCAATCGCGCGTTGCCCGGTTTCGGGAGGAATTCACATTCATCCCTGGTAACGGTATCGAAGTCGGCGATGAGATCGTAATTTCCCAGCAGAATGAATGGGTGCCGCGCAATACGGCCAATTTCAACAGCAGCTCTACCAGCCATTATCGCTACAGAACCAGCGGAACCAGCGCACGTAATGCGGGGATTGATTACTGCTTCAACTCCGTCCCTGGTACATACACAGTCAACGGCCAGAAATGGGTCATTTCCGGCATGAACTTCCAGGATAACGTGTGGAGCGGGGGCAATTCCAACAACCGTTCGGGATGTTTCGGCTTCATACGCAAAACCCGCATCGCCACTGAAGCAGATGTGATTGAAGAGCAGAACATCCGGACCGTGGTGAACGATGGCTATACCTATTGCCCGGTCACCACTGGTGTTGCCAATCAATGCGGCACCAACAACCCGGCAGATAGCCCAGCTGGCTGGGAAACGGTCGACCTGACCGATCTGTATGACGACAACCGCATCATGATGCCGACTGCCACCAACGGGGCGATGGAAAACCTGACCTGGAATGGATGCATCGAGGAAGCGGAAACGGTCAACGCTGCCAACTGGACCCCGATCCCTGCCGGCGCCAATGACCTGAATATCAATCTGGTTCCGACGACCGAAGCACAGCGCTGGAAACCGATGTTGCGCGACGCCGTGTTCCGCAGGACTGACAGCGGCGGCAACCGGCAGCTTAGCAACCGGACCACCACATCAAATCTGGCCAACCCGACAAGCGATTGTCCTGTGCCTGCACGGCGCCTGGGTGAAATCACGCGCACCGACCTTCAAACATATGTTGACGGCTTGCGCGCGCGTGGCAGCACCTACCACGATATCGGTATGATCTGGGGCGCGCGCTTCATTACGCCGCGCGGCATCTTTAGGGCCGATAACGAAGCGGCCCCCAATGGTGATGCAATCGGTCGGCATATCGTGTTCATGACCGACGGTCTGCTTCAGCCCAATATCGACCAATACGGCACCTATGGCATGGAATGGTGGGATCGCCGGGTTACAGCCAACGGCTCGACCGACGTCGCCGCACGGCACAATGCTCGGTTCCTGGCCGCTTGCCGTGCGGCACGGCAGGAAAACATCACCGTCTGGGTCGTTTCATTTGGCCTGCCGCTCACGGCTGAACTGAACGAATGCGCATCACCGGGACGTGCTTACGAGGCCGCCGACAATGCTGCCTTGACCGCCGCATTCCGGGAAATCGCACAGAAGATCGCAGCATTGAGGTTGACGTCATGATCCACGCTCATCCCACTATCGCATCGTGGAAACGCCTGCTGCGCCGTCTGCTTGACGACCGCAGCGGCGCGACCCTGACCGAATTTGCCTTTGTCGGGCCGGTCCTGATCGTGATGATCATGGGCATCTTCGACATGGCGCACACGCAATACACCAGCGCGCTGATCAATGGCGCTTTGCAAAAAGCCGGGCGCGACATGACGCTTGAAAACGCGGCAAGCAGAATCAGCGTGACCGATGCCCGGGTGCGCACTCAGGTGCTCAATGTGGCGCCGAATGGTGCAGTGGTGGAATTCGAGCGGTTGTCGCATTTCGACTTCAGCGACATTGGCGAAGCGGAAGAGGTGATCGAACCTGCGGCCACCGCCAACCAACGTTGCGACCCCGGCGAAACCTTTATTGATGCCAATGGCAACGGGGCCTGGGATTCCGACCGCGGCGCAGACGGTATCGGCGGCGCGCGCGACGCGGTGCTCTATACTGCCATCGTCACCTACCCGCGCCTGTTCCCTATGTATGAACTGATCGGTCTTTCCGAAAACGTGACTTTGCGGGCCTCCACCGTGCTGCGGAACCAACCGTTCGACGAACAGAACCGTTCGACAACCACCGAGGACTGCTGATGAAAACCGTCTCTCTTTGTCAGCGCCGCACACTCGGAGCATTGGGCAAATCGCTCAAACGGAACCTGGCCCGACTTCCGCGTCGGTTCGCACGCGATCAATCCGGCGTGGCGATGATCGAATTCGCCTTTACCGCGCCGCTGATTCTGGGCCTTGGCATGATGGGAACCGAAACCGCCTATTTCGTGATCACCCATATGCAGGTCAGCCAGATTGCGATGCAAGTTGCCGACAGCACGTCGCGCGTCGGCGAAACCGACGTGCTGACCGCGCGCCGCGTGTTTGATAGCGACATCAACGAATCCTTCGTTGGGGCAGAAAAACTCGGTGAAAATATCAACATTTTCGACCGCGGCCGAGTGATTGTCTCAAGTCTTCAGCAAAATGCCGACGGCGGACAATGGATCGCCTGGCAGCGGTGCCGCGGGGCCAAGGTTCATGATTCAACCTTTGGCGAAGAAGGTGATGGCGCGACTGGCACCGGGTTTCCTGGCATGGGCGAGACCGGGCGCGAAATCACCGCTGCCCAGGGCACAGCGGTGATGTTTGTCGAGGTGTCATACGACTACAGGTCGTTGACCCCGTTCGACATCTTTGATGCCAGAGAAATCAGCTACACCGCTGCCTTCAACGTCCGCGACTCCCGTGATCTGTCCCAGCTTCACGAAAGCGGGGCGCAGGCCCTCTGCGACCAATATTCGGCGGACCGCCCGTAAACCAAACCCACGGGCGGCCCGTTCAGGTCACTTGTAGCACACCTTGCGCGCCGCCGCGGCGATGCGCGCCGGATCGATCAGCGCCAGCTTTTCAAGGTTGGCAGCATAGGGCAGCGGCACGTCTTCGTTGCAGACCCGCAGCACCGGCGCATCGAGGTGATCGAAGCCCTGCTCCATGCAAACTGCGATCACTTCGCTGGCGATGGAACAGGTCGGCCAGCCTTCTTCGGCGATGATCAAACGATTGGTCTTGGCCAGGCTGGTCAGGATCGCCTGGGTATCAAGCGGACGCAGCGTGCGCAGATCGATCACTTCGGCATCAATTCCTTCGTCCGCCAGCGTGGCCGCCGCATCGAGCGCCATGCCCACCCCAATCGAATAGCTGACAATGGTCACATCGCTACCTTCGCGCATGATCCGCGCCTTGCCGATCGGCAGGACGTAATCATCCATATCGGGCACATCAAAGTTGCGGCCATAGACGAGCTCGTTTTCAAGGAACACGACCGGATCGTCACACCGGATTGCCGCCTTCAGCAGACCCTTGGCATCGGCAGCATCATACGGCGCTATCACGATCAGGCCGGGAACGCTGGCATACCATGGGCCATAGTTCTGGCTATGCTGAGCGCCGACGCGGGTGGCAGCGCCATTGGGGCCGCGGAACACAATCGGACAGCGCATCTGCCCGCCGCTCATGTAATTGGTTTTGGCGGCTGAATTGATGATGTGGTCAATCGCCTGCATGGCGAAGTTGAAGGTCATGAACTCGACGATTGGACGCAATCCGCCCATCGCGGCGCCCGTTCCGATCCCGGCAAAGCCATATTCGGTGATCGGCGTGTCAATCACCCGCTTCGGCCCGAATTCAGCGAGCAGGCCCTGGGTGACCTTATAGGCACCTTGATATTCGGCGACTTCCTCACCCATCACGAAGACCCTCGGGTCGGCGCGCATTTCTTCGGCCATCGCATCGCGCAAGGCTTCGCGCACGGTGGTGCTGGTAAGGCTGGTTCCGGCGGGAATGGCGGGGTCTTTGGCCGTGGGTGCGGGCGCAGGCTTTTCCGCCTTCGGAGCGGGGGCCGGAGCAGATGCTGGAGCTTCCGCAGCAGCAGGCGCAGGTGTAGCAGCCTCCTCCCCTTCCCCTTCGATCAAGGCGATCACTGCGCCCACCGCGACGTCTTCGGTCCCGGCGGCAATCAGGATCTTGGACAGAACGCCTTCGTCGATGGCTTCGAATTCCATCGTCGCCTTGTCGGTCTCAATCTCGGCGATGATGTCGCCCGGTTCGATCCGGTCGCCTTCGGCTTTGAGCCACTTGGCAAGCGTGCCTTGCTCCATCGTGGGTGAGAGCGCTGGCATTTTCAGTTCAATCGCCATGGCTCAATACTCCCCCACCAGAACATCGGTGTAGAGTTCCCCTGCACCCGGTTCGGGCGAGGTTTCGGCAAAATCCGCCGCCTGTGCCACGTCAGCGCGGATGCCTTTGTCGATCGCTTTCAATTCGTCCTCGGTCTTGCCCGCCTCAATCAAGGTCTTTTTCAGCCCTTCAATCGGGTCGTGATGATCGCGCTGTTCCTGCACTTCCTCACGCGTGCGGTATTTGGCCGGATCGGACATGGAATGCCCGCGATACCGATATGTGTTGCACTCCATTAACACCGGGCCGTGGCCAGCGCGCACATGGGCAAAAGCGATTTCGGCAGCGGCGCGCACTTCGAGCACGTCCATGCCGTTCACTTCCATCCCCGGAATGCGGAACGCGGTGCCGCGGCGGTAGAATGCGGTTTCGGCCGAGGAACGTTTGGTCGCGGTGCCCATCGCGTATTGGTTGTCTTCGACCACGAACACGATTGGCAGCTTCCACAAGGCGGCCATGTTGAAGGTTTCGTAAACCTGTCCCTGGTTGGCCGCGCCGTCACCGAAATAGGCGAGGCAGATCCCGCCGTCATTGTTGTACTGATGCGCGAGTGCAAGGCCCCCGCCCAATGCCACCTGCGCGCCGACAATGCCGTGCCCGCCGTAGAATTTGTGCTCGGTCGAGAACATGTGCATCGACCCGCCTTTACCTTTGGAAATTCCGGCTTCGCGCCCGGTCAGTTCCGCCATGATGACCTTGGGATCGATCCCATAGGCAAGCATGTGGCCGTGATCGCGGTAGCCGGTGATCACGCTGTCGCGGTCATTATCAAGCGCCGATTGCAGGCCGATGGCGACCGCTTCCTGCCCGATATAAAGGTGGCAGAACCCGCCGATCAGCCCGAGCCCGTAAAGTTGCCCCGCCTTTTCTTCAAACCGCCGGATCAGCAGCATCTGGCGGTAAAATTCCATCATCTCGGCATCATCAGCAGCGTAACGCTTGTTCGCTTCGAACGCGTCCTGCAACGAATGGAGCGTGAAATCGGGGTGATCGCCGGTGGGCACGGATGTCTTTTTCGCCACGGACGGCTTTGCAGGCTGCTTGGCCAAGTTCAGATTCCTCACATTGGCGCGCTCATGGGGAGGAGATGCGCGCGTGATTGCTATAAGCGCGGAAATGTCCAGGGTGCAACGCCAAGCCGTAAGGTAAACGATCAGCGCATACGAAATCAGCAGATTGTCACCAGAACCCGGCGCAGCATGACCGGCCTATTCGTCGCCGCCCGCCACGTCATCGAGCATGATCACCACTTCGTCTTCGCGCATCACGCCCAATTGATCGCGCACCAGTTCACTGGCGAGATCAGGGTCAGCCGCTTCCGGATCGAGCAGCATAACCCGGTTGCGCAGCGCATCACGCGCTTCAGTCAATTCGGCAATCTGCGCTTCGCGGTTTTCCAACGCAGCGGCGTTTTCACTCCACGCCAGCACGCCGGTTGGCCCGGCAACAGCAAAGCCGGTCAGCGCCAGCAGCGCCAGCAGCGCAAAGCTCTGCTTTAACCGCTCACCTATTCCGACATTACGCATTGCTGGCTCGATCCCCCTTGTCGATGACAGCACAGAATCACACTTGCCGCCGCGCTGCAAGAGCGTTGCGGTATCGCGGGGCAAAATACCTGCGATTTGTGCGGTTTTCAGTAGCTGCGCGGCAGACCTAGCACATGTTCGGCAAGATAGGACAGGATCAGGTTGGTCGAAATCGGCGCGACCGTGTACAACCGTGCCTCGCGGAACTTGCGCTCGACATCATATTCTTCGGCAAAGCCGAACCCGCCAAAGGTCTGCACGCACATATCGGCTGCTGCCCAACTGGCCTCCGACGCGAGCAGCTTGGCCATATTGGCCTCGGCCCCCGGGTTTCCGCCCTCATCGTAAACCTGCGCTGCATGATGCACCATCAGTTCGGCCGCGCACATCTGGGCATAGGCGCGCGCGATCGGGAACTGCACGCCCTGATTCTGGCCGATGGGCCGCGCAAACACGCTGCGATCCTTGGCATAGCCGGTCGCCTTCTCGATGAACCACTTGGCATCGCCGATGCACTCTGCCGCGATCAGGATGCGTTCGGCGTTCATGCCCGACAGGATGTAGCGGAAGCCCTTGCCCTCCTCCCCGATCAACGCCGATGCGGGGATACGAAGATCATCAAAAAACACCTCGCACGATGAATGGTTCATCATGGTGCGGATCGGTTTTACCGTCATGCCGCTCTGCAGCGCGGCCTGCATGTCGACGAGGAAGATCGACAGACCTTCAGTCTTGCTCGCCGCTTCTTCGCGCGGGGTGGTGCGCGCAAGCAGCAGCATCAGGTCGGAATATTCTGCGCGGCTGGTCCAGATTTTTTGGCCGTTGATGACGTAGGTATCACCGTCCTTCACCGCCCGCGTCTTAAGGCTCAATGTATCGGTGCCGCTGGTCGGTTCGGACACGCCAAACGCCTGCAACCGCAATTCCCCGTTGGCGATGCGCGGCAGGTATTCCGCCTTTTGCGCCTCGCTCCCATAACGCAGCAGCGTGTTCATGATGTACATTTGCGCATGGGCGGATGATCCGTTGCACCCAGACGCCTGAATTTCCTCCATGATCACGCAAGCCGCAGCCAGGCTCAACCCGCTGCCGCCATGTTCGACCGGGATCAGCGCGGCCAGAAACCCCGCTTTGGTAAGCGCATCAACGAATTCCGCCGGATATTCGCGCACAGCGTCCTTGGCGCGCCAATATTCGCCAGGAAACCCTTCGCACAGCGCGCGGACTGCGCGGCGGATATCGGCAAGCTCCTCGGTATCGTGGCTGGGCATTTGGGGTATCGTCTCCTGTGTGCGGTTGGGCGGCTTGCCCGCTCGCACGCGCCAAGTCCACCTCACCAATGTGTGCGCTTCTTTCGAAAGACGCGCGGCATGGCAATCCCGTTTTGATCTGCTACTTACCGCTCAAAGGGGAGATTCCACCATGCAGATTATCGCACATGATCCAGCGCGTTTCGCTGATCTGCCCGATTTCCCCTTTGCTGAAAACTGGCTGACCATTGACCTTGCCGACGGGCTTTCAGCGCAGATGCATTATCTTGACGAAGGGCCGAAAGACGCGCCGCCGGTGATTTTGCTGCATGGCGAACCGAGCTGGAGCTATCTTTACCGCAAGATGATTCCGCTGCTGGTCGATGCCGGTTTCCGCTGCCTCGCACCCGACCTGATCGGTTTTGGCAAAAGCGACAAGCCCGATGACCAGAGCTTCTATACCTACGCCCGCCATGTCGATTGGCTTCAGCAGTGGCGCGATGCGGTGGTGCCTGATGTTGCGGGGCTGTTCTGTCAGGACTGGGGCGGGCTATTGTCATTGCGCATGGTCGGGCTGGCGCCGGATCGCTTTGCCTTTGTGGTCGCCAGCAATACCTTTCTGCCGACCGGCGGCGGCAAGGCTTCGCCGGGGTTCATCGCGTGGCGCGAATTTGCCCGCTCCTCGCCCGATTTCAAGATCGGCGGGATCATGGATCGCGGCTGCCAAAGCGACCTCAGCGCCGCCGAAATCGCTGCCTATGACGCGCCCTTCCCTGATGAGCCGAGCAAGGCCGGCGCGCGCGCTTTCCCGCAGCTGGTTCCAGTCGAGGACGACAAGCCGGGCGTCACCGAAAACATCGCCGCGTGGGAGGGGCTCACCAATTTCGCCAAGCCGTTCCTCACTCTGTTTGGCGAAGATGACCCGGTGCTCGGCCAAGCAGGCCCGTTGCTGGCAAAGCGGATCAAGGGGGCCGCGGGACAACCCCATGCGATGCTCAGCGCTTGCGGCCATTTCAGTCAGGAAGATCGCCCCGCCGAACTTGCGCAAGGGGTGATCGCCACAGCGCGCGAAGCGGGTTTCCTCGCTTGAGCCAACCCGCGCCCACCCCTGCCCTTCTCACCCGCACGCAGGAACGGGCGCTGGCGCTTACCATCGCGGTGGTGACCGCCAATGCCTATTACATCCACCCGATCATCGGAGACGTGGCCCGCGCGTTCGGCGTCGGCGAGGCGGAGATTGGGCTGGTGCCCGCGCTCAATCAGCTGGCGCTGGCGCTGGGGATCCTGCTGTTGCTGCCGCTGGGTGATTTCACCTCGAACCGGCGGCTCTGCCTGATCTTCGTCGCCGGGCAGACGCTGTGCCTGGGCGGCATGGTGCTGGCAGACAATTTCGTGCTGTTCACCGCTGCCTCAACCATGCTCGGCTTCGTCACTATCGCGCCTTACCTGATCCCGGCGTTCGCATCCAAACGGGTCGCGCCTGAACGGCTGGGGCACGTCACCGCGCAGCTGACCGCAGGCGTGATTTTCGGCATTCTGGTCGCGCGGGTCGGTGCCGGAATCATCGCCGAACATGCCGATTGGCACCGTGTCTATGTCTGCGCCTTCGTGCTGATGGTGGCGGTCACAGCTTTCCTGCCCTTTGCCATGCGCAGCGAAACAGCCATGCCCAAGCAGCCGCAGGCAAGCTACGGCGCGCTGATCGCCTCGGTCTTCACGCTCGCAGCAAAGCACCCAGATATGCGGATATCGGCAGCGATCCAGGGGCTGAATTTCGCAATCTTCACCGCAAGCTGGCTGGCGCTGGCATTGCACCTGACCAGTCCGGCGATGGGATACGGGACTGATGATGTCGGCTATCTTGCGGGAATCGCGGCTGTCAGCGTCTTTACCACCCCGCGCCTTGGCCGTTGGGCCGATCGGGTTGGCCCGCGCCGCGCAAGGGTCGTTGCAGCGCTGGTGCAGCTGGCCGGCATCGCGCTGTTCTACCCGCTGGGTTTCAGCATCTGGGGCGTGATGGTGCCGCTGTTCCTCGTCAATCTGGTTGGGCCGACGATCGATGTGACGGGCCGCATGACGTTCTTTACCCTTGCGCCTGACATCCGCACCCGGCTCACCACCAGCTA
>JANQTR010000243.1 GCA_030731635.1 Erythrobacter sp.
ATCGCCCGACGCTGATCGTCGGCGATTTCAACATCGCCCCGCTGGAAAGCGACGTCTGGAGCCACAAGCAGTTGCTCAAGGTCGTCAGCCACACGCCGCTTGAGGTTGAAACGCTGGAGCGTTTCCAGAACGCCCACGGCTGGATCGATATCGGGCGCGAGCATGTCCCGCATCCGGCGCGCTATTACAGCTGGTGGAGCTATCGCAATCCGGGCTGGCAGGAAAACGACAAGGGCCGCAGGCTCGACCACATGTGGGCCTCGCCCGGGCTTGCCAAGCAGGCGACGGGTCACCGCGTGCTCGAAGACGCGCGCGGGTGGACGAAGCCGTCCGACCACGTCCCACTCATCACGGAGTTTGATCTCTGAGCGAATCGCCCACCCCGTCCCGCCGCGCCGCGCAGGCGGTGGATGCACTGCGCCACGGCTGGCCGCTGGCGTTTGCGGGCGGCCCCACTCTGCTGCCGGTGGAAACCGCGATTGCCAGCGGGGCCAGCGCGCCCCGGATGCTGATTTCCGCCGCGCGAGCGACCACCTTGAAGCTGGCCAATCAGCGCGATGCCGCCCGAAACATTGGCGTCCCCCACGCCCCGGTGCTGATCACGGGCGGCGAAGCTTTCACCCTGCGCGATGCCCTGCCGATTGCCGATCCGGCGCTGGATCTGGGCAATCCGCTGAAAGGTCCGTTCAAGGCGGTGACGCTGGACTGGGAAGAAGCCGCGCGCGCCGCACTGGAACTGGCGCGGATTGCCGGGATCCTGCCCGCCTTTCTGGTCGATCCCGCAGCGGCGGGGGAGGCTGTGCCAGTCGCCGTGTCGGACCTGTCCGCCTATGCCGGCGCGGGCGCGCTTCGCATCGTCACCCGCGCGCGCCTGCCGGTCAGCGCCTGCGAAGACGCCGAGATCGTCGCCTTCCGCTCCACCGCTGACCTGCGCGAGCATGTCGCTCTCATCATCGGCACACAATCGGGCGACCGCCAGCCGCTGGTCCGGCTGCATTCCGAATGCCTCACCGGGGACATCCTCGGCAGCCTCAAATGCGATTGCGGCCCGCAATTGGACGCCGCTCTGCACGCGATGGCAGATGAGGCACGCGATTCGGGTGGTTGGGGGGTGCTGCTCTATATGCGGCAGGAAGGGCGGGGGATTGGGCTGATCAACAAGCTGCGCGCCTACCGCTTGCAGGATCAGGGATTCGATACGGTTGAGGCGAATCAGCGGCTGGGCCTGCCTGACGAGGCCCGCGATTTCCCGGTGGCGGCGCGAATGCTGGAACTGCTGGGCACGCGGACCATTCGCCTGCTGACCAACAACCCGGCCAAAGTTACCGCGCTCGAAGCCGCCGGAATTACCGTGATCAAGCGCGTGCCGCACCAGCTCCCCGAAAACCCGCACAACGCGCGCTATCTCGCCACCAAGCGGGATCGGTCAGGGCATCTGCTGCTTTGATGGGGGCCGCAATTCCGATCACCATTCGGTTCGAGGCGGCGGGCGACGAGGCGGTGATACATGCGCTCACTGAGGCCGCGTTCAGAGATATGCCGTTCAGCGAGGGTGACGAGCAGCATCTGGTCGATGCACTGCGCCGAGACGGTGATCTGGCATGCTCGTTGGTGGCTGAAAATGCAGACCGGATCGTCGGCCATATCGCCTTGTCCCGCATCACGATCAGCGATGGCACACCAGATTGGTATGATCTCGGCCCGGTTTCGGTGTGGCCCGAACTCCACCATCGCGGCATCGGAAGCGCACTCGTGCGGCGCGCGATAGCCGAACTAAGGGCAAGGGGTGCCAACGGCATCGTCTTGCTCGGCAGCCCGGATTACTATGGGCGCTTCGGCTTTGTTCACGAGCCACAATTGCGCTACCCCGGACCGCCGCCCGAATACTTTCAGTCCCTCCTGCTGGAGGGCAAACTGCCCGTCGGCGAGGTGACTTACGCGCCGGCCTTCCGCAGCTAACGCTGCTCGTATGGCTTCAGCCCTGCGGCGATCTTGTTGCCCTGCATTACGATCCGCGATCCGGTCCAGTCGGCGAGGAACACGCTGTTGCGTTGCAGGCCGGGTACAAAGCGGGCCTGGTTGTTCACGACCTCAAGCCCATCGGAGGAATGCAGCAGGTCTTCGGCGCCCAGCGCAATGAAGGCTGAATAATTTTCCTTATCGCGCCCCTGCACGAACCAATTGTCGGCAATCCGGCCGATGCTGCCTGCAGGCAGATCGATCATGTAGTTGGTTGCCTTGCCGTTCGCATCGTCGAAGCTGTTGTTCTCGATCACCACCTCGGCGCTGCGGGCCTTGACGTAGTGCCCGCCCATGCCGCGCTCGAACCGGCTCTCGCGCACGGTGAGCGAGCTGTAATTGCCGATATAGATCGAATGCGCGCAGCCCGCCGAGTTCTCGCAGGTGCCAAGCCCGGTGAAGGTCGAACGGGTGATGTAGATCCGCGCATTCGGATCATCGGCGGTCAGAATGCCCTGCTGGCTGTTCTGGAACCGGGCATAGGCGACATTGAGCGCGCCCTTTTCCAGCCGGATGCCGGCGCCATTGCCATCAGCGACCGCGATATTGCTGAAGGTGATCCCGCGCACTTCTGCGCCGATCCCGCGCAGCACAAAGGCTGCCTTGCCCTCGCACGAGCGGCCCATGAAGGTCACACTGCCGGGTTCGAGCGCTTCGTAGATGATCACGCCGCGTTCCTGCACCACGCATTGGCGATAGGTGCCGGGCTGAATGCGGATCGTCGCGCGGGCATTGCCAACCGCGTTGACCGCGTCCTGCAAGGTAGCAAAGCTATCGCCGGTTTCGATCACGGTAAAGGCATCTGGCACCGGCTGCGCCTTGACCGCCACCACCGGCAGAGCGAGCGCGAGCGCAGCAAGGGTGGCGAGCGCAAAAGGGGCGGGCGAGCGAGATTGAGTCTGGTTCATGGCCTTGATCCTATCACGCGCCAAACCCGCTGCCACCCGCCGTGCATGGGGGTGTGCCCATTTGGCACTTGGCGTTGGCCCCTTGGCATGGCTAAACCCCCGCCACGCTATCCCACCAATTGCAAACGCAACCCGTTTGAGGAGAGAGACTGATGAAAACCCCAGCCCTGTTCGCCCCGTTGGCCGCACTCGGCAGCGCTGCGCTGCTGTTGACCGCGTGCGGCAGCTCCGATGATGCCTCGACCGAGGCGAGCGCCGACACGGTCGAAATGCCCGCCGACACTGCGCTGACGGCAATCGAAGAAGAACCGGTCGCCGATCCGGCCGCCGCCGCGACCGACGCGCCCGAAACCGCAACCGCTGCTGAGGCCGAAGCCGGCGCCGAACAAGCCGCTGACGCTGCCGCCAATGTCGCTGCCGAAGCGGCGGCGGCCGCCGAAAAACCAAGCGAATAGGGGTCGCCCCGGTGCGCTTGCTGATCGCAGCCAGCCTTGTGCTCACCCTTGCCGCCTGCGGCGAGGAGCGCGCGCGCGCGCCGGGCACGGTCAGCGAGGGCGAGGCCAAGGCGCTTGATGCGGCCGCCGCCATGCTCGATCAGCGCCGCCTGCCGCCCGAGGCACTGCCGCCCGAATCGGCGCAGCCCCAACCTGCTCCTGCTGACAAGCCCGCCTCTACCGAAATGACAGGCGACACCGCGGTGTCAGGCCGCGAGTAAGCCCGCACCATAGCGTAACGATCCCGCGCTGCTCGGCCCCGTGCCAGCGCGCCTTATGCCCAAGGACGATGAATGCCATGAATGCCCCCGCCACCATCTCCGCTGCTCGCAACCCCGGCATGGACGAAGACGTGTTCGAGCAATTCGCCGAGCAGCTCACCCGCTATGTGCGCGAACGGCTGATCCCGGCAGAAGCTGACGTGATCGCCAACGACCGCGTGCCCGAAGACATCCTTAATGAAATGCGTGAAATGGGGCTGTTTGGCATTTCGGTGCCCGAAGCTTACGGCGGCGCGGGCCTCAACATGACCCAATATGCGCGCGTGGTGAACATCATGAGCTATGCCGCGCCTGCATACCGATCGATCTTCTCGATCAATGTCGGGATGTTCGCCAGCGCGCTGAAGAACGGCGCAACCGAAGCCCAGCGGGCGGAATGGTTCCCGCAATTGGTTGAAGGCAAGATCGCCTGTTTTGGGCTGACCGAACCGGGTTCGGGCAGCGATTCAGCCGCGATGCAGACCACCGCCACCCCTGATCCGGATGGCAATGGCTGGATCCTCAACGGGACCAAGCGCTACATCACCAACGCACCCCACGCCGATGTCGCGCTGATCATGGCGCGCACCAACAAGGAAGCGCTGCCCAAGAACGCCCATGTCAGCGCGTTTCTGGTGCCGATGAACACGCCGGGCATTTCGCTGGGCAGCCCGGACAAGAAGATGGGGCAGGCCGGCAGCCATATCTCGGACATCATGCTGGATGACGTACGCGTGCCAGGCAACGCGCTGCTAGGCGAAGAGACCGGCAAGGGCTTTGTCTTCGCGATGAAAAGCCTTGATAACGGGCGCATTTCGGTCGGCGCTGCGGCGACCGGCTATGCGCGCCGTGCGTTGGACTCCGCGCTGCGTTACGCCAATGAACGCAAGGCGTTTGGCGAGCCGATCGCCAATTTCCAGCTGATCCAGGCCATGCTCGCCGATAGCGAGATCGAGATTTACGCCGCCGAAGCGATGATGAAGGATGTGACCGCACGCGCCGACGCGGGCGAGAATATCCTGGTGAAGGCCGCCGCGTTCAAGGTGTTCGCCAGCGAAATGTGTGGCAGGGTGGTTGACCGGGTGGTGCAGATCTACGGCGGCGCGGGTTATCTGGCCGAATATGACGCCGAACGGTTCTTCCGCGATGCGCGGATTTACCGGATTTACGAAGGCACCACGCAGATCCTCCAACTCCAGATCGCCAAGCACATGCTGCGCGAGTGGGCGGCCAACTCCTGAGATGTACAATCTTCTCGATGACCTGAGCATCGTCGAAGTCTCCAGCTTCGTCGCCTCGCCCACCGCGGGCCTGTATTGCGCGCAGATGGGGGCGGAGGTTATCCGCGTTGACCACACAGCGGGCGGGCTTGATTACAACCGCTACATGCTGACCAACGAAGGGCGCTCGCTGTCGTGGGAGAACCTCAATCGCGCCAAGAAGTCTGTCGCGCTCGATCTGCAATCGGGCGCAGGGCGCGAGTTGTGCGTGGAGCTGGCGGCCGCAACCGGGCAGCTGATCACCAACCTACCCGAGCAAAGCTTCCTTGGCCACGCAGCGATGCAGGCCAAGCGCGCCGACATGGTGAGTCTTCGGATCATGGGCTGGCACGATGGTCGCCAGGCGATGGATTTCACTGTCAACGCCGCCGCCGGTTATCCGCTGATGACCGGGCCGGAGGAATGGGACGCGCAAACCGCTCCGCCCGTTAATCAGGTGCTACCCGCGTGGGATTTCATCACTGGGGCTTATTGCGCCTTCGCCATGCTCGCCGCGCTGCGCCACCGTGACCGCACGGGCGAGGGCAACGAAGTGCGCGTGCCGCTGGGCGATGTCGCGATCGGCACGATGGCGAACGCGGGGTTGCTGGCCGAAGTGCTCTATCGCGGGGCTGATCGCGAGCGGCTGGGCAATGCGATCTGGGGCGCGTTTGGGCGGGACTTCCGTGCGAAAGACGGCGTCCGCTTCATGGTCGCGGCGCTGACACCCAAGCAGTGGCGCGGGCTGGTCAAAGCCTTTGGGATCGAAGCCGGGATCGCCGCGCTCGAAGCCGATGTGGGCGTGCGGTTCGCCGATGGGGATACCCCCCGCTTTCAGCACCGCGCGGCATTGTTCGCGCTGTTTCAGGCGGCAGCGGACGGCCTGGACTACGCCGATCTGGCAGTACGCATGGCGGCAGAGGGCTGCACCTTTGAACGTTACCGCACCGCCTTTGAGGCCGCGAATGACCCGGTGCTGGTGGCCGATAATCCGCTGTTCGGCCCCGCGCCCGCCAACCCAAGCGGTTTCGACTATCCCGCAACCCGCAGCTTTGCCAATCTGCCGGGGCGTGACGCGGGCGATCCTGCGCCCGCGCCCTATCTCGGCCAACATTCCGAAGAGGTGCTGGCGGAGAAGTTGGGCCTGACCTCGGGCGCGATCGGCAAGCTGGTCGATGCGGGAACCGTGGCTTTGAGTGATAAGGGCAGATAACTAAACCCGTTCGTGTCGAGCGTAGGCGAGACACCCAGCAATGGCCTCTCGACTTCGCTTGAGGCGAACGGAGCTTTGGAAGGATTGATACCATGACCAGAAGAGCCGCTATCTGCACGCCGTTGCGCACCCCGGTGGGCAAGTTCCTTGGTGGGCTTTCCAGCATGAACGCAGGCCAATTGGGCGCGGTAATCCTGAAAGCGTTGATGGATCGCAGCGGAATCGATCCCGCCCGCGTCGACGACGTGGTGTTTTCTCAAGGCTATGGCAATGGTGAGGCACCAGCGATTGGCCACTGGGCGTGGCTTGCGGCGGGCCTGCCGATCGAAGTCCCCGGATTTCAGCTGGACCGGCGCTGCGGGTCGGGTGTGCAGGCGGTGGCGACCGCTGCGATGATGATCGAGACCGGTATGGCCGATGTGGTCGTCGCAGGCGGCGTGGAATCGATGTCGAACGTCGAACATTATACCCTTGCTGCGCGCGGAGGCGTGCGGATGGGCGATATGGTGCTGCACGACCGCCTCAGCCGGGGGCGGGTGATGAGCCAGCCGGTCGAACGTTTCGGCGTCATCACGGGCATGATCGAAACGGCAGAAAACCTCGCCAAGGATTATGGCATCACCCGCGAACAGGCAGATGCCTTCGCCGTGCGTTCGCACCAGAACGCGGCCGATGCCTGGGCGCAGGGCAAATTTGCCGAGCAGTTGGTGCCGGTCGCTGTTCCGCAGCGCAGGGGCGATCCGGTGATCTTCGACCATGACGAAGGTTACCGCACCGATGCCTCGATGGAGACACTCGGCAAACTCGCCGCGATTGACCTAAAACGTGATCCGCAAGCGATCGTGACAGCCGGCAATGCCAGCCAGCAGAATGATGCCGCCGCCGCCTGCTTGGTAGTGGCAGAGGATAAGCTGGAGGAATTGGGCCTCACCCCGCTGCTGTGGTTCGGCGGCTGGGCTGCGGCGGGCTGCGATCCGTCGCGCATGGGGATCGGCCCGGTGCCTGCGGTTGAGCGCCTGTTCGCGCGGCGCGGATATTCGTGGGACGATATCGGGCTGGTCGAACTCAACGAAGCCTTCGCCCCGCAGGCGCTCGCCGTGCTCAAGGGCTGGGGTTGGTCGGAGGACGATTCGCGCCGCGATATGCTTAACGTCAATGGATCGGGCATCAGCCTTGGCCACCCCATCGGCGCGACCGGGGGACGCATCCTGGCGGACATGGCGCATGAAATGCACCGGCGCGGGGCGCGTTATGGGCTGGAGACGATGTGCATCGGCGGCGGTCAGGGTATCGCTGCGGTGTTTGAGCGCGCGGCATGAATTACGACGCGTGGATCGGGCGTGAGCAACGCGCGAAGGACCGGCTCGACGAGGGGCTGGCCGCACGCTGGCTCGCGACGTTTGACCTTGCTCGTCCGCATCCGCCAATCATGCCGCAGGGGGTGCACTTTGCAGTCTGCACCCCCGAAGCACCGACCGCCGCGCTGGGCGAAGATGGGCACCCGGCGCGCGACACATCGCCCGATAGCTTCCTGCCACCCTTCCCCCTCCCGCGCCGGATGTGGGCCTCCAGCAAGATCGCCTTTCATGCCCCCATCGCGATTGGCGCGGTGATTGAGCGCACCAGCCGGGTTGTGTCGGTGAACGAGAAGGATGGCAGCTCGGGCCAGCTCGCCTTTGTCGATGTCGAACACCAGACCCGCGCCAACGGGACCATCGCGGTGATTGAGACGCAAACACTGGTCTACCGCGAAGCGGCCAGCCCCGCTGCCCCGCTCAGCCCGCCGCCGCTGGGCGTGAGCACGTTCGATCCGGCAGTATGGGACGCGCACCGGGCGCTCACGCCTTCGTCAGCGCTGCTGTTCCGCTTTTCAGCGCTGACCTTCAACACTCACCGCATCCATTATGACGTGCCCTATGCCCAAGAGGTGGAGCGGTATCGCGGGCTGGTCGTCCACGGCCCGCTGACCGCCAGCCTGTTGCTGCAACTCGCCGCGCAGGAACTGGGCGAAAACCGCGTGGGCAGCTTCGCCTTTCGCGGCCTTTCCCCCGCCATCGCAGGCGAGCCGCTGCATCTGGTGATGCGCAAGAGCGATGCCGGGTATGATCTTGCCGCCTTCACTGATGATGGGCGGCAGGTGACGCAGGCGAGCGCGGCGCTTTAATCGACCGGGAAATTCGCGATCGGCTTCAGAACCCCGTATTTCTCCTTCGTTGGTCTGCGCGCCAAGTCAGGAAAATCAATCGCAGGCGGCTCTTCATGCGTATCGGGCATGCGGGCGAGCAGATCGCGGACCAGGGTCAGTCGCCCGCGCCGCTGATCGTTGAAATCGACAAGCGTCCACGGTGCGTGATCGGTGTGGGTCGCCTTGAGCATGGCCTCGCGCGCCTTGGTGTAATCATCATATTTCTCGCGCGCGGCGAGATCGATGGGCGAAAGCTTCCAGCGTTTGAGCGGATCGTCGAGCCGTTCGCGCAGGCGTTCCTCCTGCTTGTCCTGATCGGCGGCAAGCCAGTATTTGAACAGCAGAATACCATCATCCACCAGCAGTTTTTCAAACGTCGGCGCCGCTGCCAGAAACGCTGCGACCTGCGCGTCATCGGCGTAACCCATCACCTTTTCCACACCCGCGCGATTGTACCATGACCTGTCAAACAGCACGATTTCGCCCGCACTAGGCAAGTGCGCGGCATAGCGCTGGAAATACCACTGGGTCTGTTCCGCCTCGGTCGGCTTGGCCAAGGCCACCGTGCGGCATTGGCGGGGGTTGAGTGCGTGGCGCACCGCACCAATTGCGCCGCCCTTGCCCGCGGTATCGCGCCCTTCGAACAACACCACGATGCGCGCGCCGGTGGCCTTCGCCCAGCGCGCCATGCTGACCAATTCCAGCGTCAGCGGTTCCAGTGCCGCGTCATAGTCCTTGCGTTTCATGCCCATGCCCGTCTCCACATTTGTTCTTGCGCGCGCGCGGTGGTAGTATCATCTGCAACCACATGGCCGATGTTGCAGACCCCACCCCCGATTACACCGTGTTGCCCGAAATGGCAGGCGATGTCTTTACCGCGCCGCTTGCCCGGCCCGCGCATCTGGGGCCGGATTGGCTAGAGCCTGCACAAACCGCCTACACCGCCGAAGACCATGGCGTGTGGAACGATCTGTTCGCCCGCCAGATGAATGTGCTGCCGGGCCGGGCGTGCAGCGCATTCATGCACGGGCTGGAAAAGCTCGATCTGGCACGCGGCGGCATCCCCGAATTTGGCGCCTTGTCCGAAGAACTGGGCGCGTTGACCGGGTGGAGCGTGGTGCCGGTGCCAATGCTGATCCCTGACCACGTGTTTTTCTGGCACCTCGCGAACCGCCGCTTTCCCGCCGGCAATTTCATCCGCACGCGCGAAACGTTCGAATATATCGAGGAGCCTGACGTGTTCCACGATGTGTTCGGCCACGTGCCGATGCTGACCGATCCTACCTATGCAGATTACATGCAGGAATATGGCCGCGCCGGGTGGAAGGCGATGCGCTACAATCGCCTGAAAGCGCTGGGGGCGCTATACTGGTACACGGTCGAATTCGGCCTGATCGAGGAGAGCGATGGCGTGCGCGCCTATGGTGCGGGCATCCTCTCAGGCCCGGCCGAGGCGCGTTTTGCCGT
>JANQTR010000244.1 GCA_030731635.1 Erythrobacter sp.
TCCCCCAAAGGCTTGTCCCCCAGCAATTCGGGGGTGCTTTCGAGAGGGGCCGGGTCCTCCTCTGCCAGCAGCCGCCGCGCCGCTTCCCGGCTGCTGGTCACGCCCAGTTTGCGCCGCGCATCACGCAGCCGCTCGTTGATGGTGTGGACCGACAGGCCAAGCTCCTGCGCCGAGGATTTGGCATCATGCCCCCGCAGGATCAGCCGCAGCGTGTCCTTTTCCTTGTCGGTCAGGGTGTCGATGCCGGTGGTCATGGGAGAGGTTTAGGGCGCGCGCGGAAGGCGGGCCACCCCGAATTTTTTGGATCGCCGACGGGGGCCGGATGCCGTCATCTCTGCCGCGCCCGGCTGGTCGGAGCGCGAACCGAAATTCTACCCCGAATATGTCGACGACTTCGAGGCGGCGTGAGGCGGGCTGCGAAAGAAGCCTTCCCGAAAAACTGCTCTTGACCGATTTCGCGCTGCCGCGACCCCAGTCTGATCGCGCATGTCGGCCGACAGCTGAATAATCGTTCTTTCGCGCCTCTGCTTTACGCGGAATAGCAGATCCTCTGCTTGGGCCTCACAGAACTGGCCGTCAAACTCGCGCCCAAGGCAGCTCAGCCACGGCAATTCGGGTAGGTGCCGATAGGTTCGCCGACCTGCAACATCGAAGCTGTCCGGCTGTGTCGTAGCGCCGGTGATGGTTCGACTTCTCGTGAACCAGAATTCGCCAGCAAAGGCATCCGTGTAGCAGGTAACGGCTTCATAGCCTCCTGCCGTACCGATTTCCGCGCCCGAGATGGGTATCTCGAACAGGTCGAGCATCGCGAAGGACGGTTCGAAAAGATCGACCAGCTCCTCGAAGAAGTCGGCCCAATTGAGTTTCCAGGTAGCGTGGCACCGGAGCAACACGGCGTTATTGCCGCGTGGGTCGCTTTCCGGGTGGGGCATGAACTTACCCCGAGACTTCAAGGTACGGTCGCGTGACCAATCGACCGGTTGCCGGTAATTGCCGCGCTCAATGACCGGGCTTGACTTGCTGCGACCTTCGCGACGCTCGAATGCCGTTTCCGACCGCCATACCGAAGCGAAATCGGCACTTCCTTCGATCGGCTGGGCAGTACCCCATAACCATAACCGCGCTTTCGTCGGGGCGAGCGAAACGGGCTGTGACGCGAGAAGGTCGTAGAAGGCGCTACCGAAATCTGCGGTCCAGATATCCTTGTATGTGGTGATCCCAATTCCGACGACGGGAGGTGCCATGCTCCGCCCTAACCCCGGTACAACCCATCCACCCGTTCCTGATACCGTTCGCGGATCTTGTGACGCCTGATCTTCATGCTCGGCGTCATTTCCTCGTTTTCGATGGAGAACGCCTCATCCGCAAAAGCGAACTGGCGCACTTTCTCGATCACTGACAGGTCGGCATTGGTGCGGTCGACCGCCGCGCGCACAGCGTTCTTGAAGGCGGGGAGTTCCTGCAACGCCTTCAGGTCGAACTTCTCGCCATTGGCCCGCGCCCATTCCACCGCCCATTCGGCGTCAGGCACGATCAATCCGACAACATAAGGCCGCTTGTCCCCGCTCACCATCGCCTGCGCGATTTCGGGCTGGAGCGTCAGCATCCCTTCGACCTTTTGCGGGGCGATATTGTCGCCCTTGTCGTTGATGATCATGTCTTTCTTACGGTCGGTGATGACGATCCGGCCCTTGTGGTCGAAATGGCCGATATCGCCGGTATGCAGCCAGCCGTCTTTCAGTGTGCGCGCGGTTTCCGCATCGTTGCGCCAATAGCCGTGCATTACCAATTCGCCGCGCACCAGCAGCTCGCCATCTTCGGCAACACGCACCTCAACCCCGCGCAAAGGCGGGCCGACGGTGTCCATCTTCAGTCCGACCTTGGGCCGGTTACAGCTGATCACCGGACCGGCTTCGGTCTGCCCGTAGCCTTGCAGCATGGTGAGGCCCACCGCGTCGAAGAAATTGCCGACTTCGGGGTTCAATGGCGCGCCGCCCGATACCATCGCCTTGATCCGCCCGCCGAACTTGGCGCGGATTTTGGGGCGGAACGCCTTTTCGACGAGGAAATCCAAAGGCCGATCACGGAGGCGTTTTTTGCCGCCGCGCGATTTCTCGGTGATCTTCAGCGCGCTGTCCATCATGAAATTGGCGGCTTTACCCTGCTTTTCGACCTGCTTCATGATCCGGGTGCGCAGCACTTCGAACAGACGCGGGACGACGACCATAAAGGTCGGGCGCGTTTCCTCGATGTTGCTAGCGAGCTTTTCGAGGCCTTCGGAATAGAAGATTTCCGCACCCACGCCGATGGGCAGATATTGCCCGCCAGTGTGTTCATAAGCGTGGGAGAGCGGCAGGAACGACAGGAAGCGTTCGGTGCCTAGCCCGAAATCGTTGATCAGAACCTCTGCCGCACCTGCCGCATTGCACAGGATCATGCCGTGGTGCTGCATCACCCCGCGCGGGGCGCCGCCGGTGCCGCTGGTGTAGATCAGGCAGGCGGTGTCATCGCGGGTTATCGCGGCGATCCGCGCATCGACCGCCGCGCGTGCGGCTGCCGCATCGCCCACGGTCAGCGCGGCCCAATCGTGATATTCAAAGCTGCCCGATTGCTGGCGCTTCAGGTTATCGATCCCGATCACGTGTTCCACCAGCCCGGTCTGCCCAATCGCACCGACCAGCGGGGCAAGCAGCTTCTCGTTGGAGACAAACACTGCCTGCGCACCCGAATTGTCGAGGATATGCGCATGGTCGCGGCGGGTGTTGGTGATGTAGGTCGGCACGGTAATCCCGCCTGCCGCCATGATCGCAAGGTCGGCAATGCACCATTCGGGGCGGTTTTCGGATACCAGTGCCACCCGGTTCCCATTTTCAAGCCCCATCGCGCGCAAGGCTTCGGCCAGCAGGCACACCTGCTCAGCCGCCGAGCGCCAGCTTTGCGTCACCCACTGCCCGCCGGTCTTGTGGCCAAGGAAGGGCGCGTCACCCTTTTCATCGGCGCGTTTCAAAAACAGCGCGACAAGGTTGGGGGCGCCGTCGATATCCTGCAACAGCGGGTGGTCCGCCGGGTTGACGACCGCGCGGGCGGCATGGTGCAGCGTGGGGGAATGCACTGGCAAAGGCTCCTGATCCCTTCGGAATATCGGTCGCTGGTTTTGTTGCGACCCTTATGCCTGCCAGATTAGAACCTGTTCGCCGTAGCGGCAAGCGGGCAGGTCAGGCGATGTCTGCAACCCGGACTACTCGTAGTCGAGTTTGCCCTTCAGACGCGGATCCACCGCAACCTCCCAGCTGCCATCGGTCAGACGGCGCAGCGCATTGGCCTTCAAAGGTGGGCTGGCATCGCGGACAGTGGCGTGGCCCAGCGCCTTGAGGGCATCAACCAGGCCCGGCGGCGCGGTTTCGGGCTCGACCACCACGACATCGCCGAAGGACATGACAAAAGGCATCCCCAGCGCGTCAGGTGCGCTCATACCGAAATCCAGCACTCCGATGATCGAACGCGCGACCTGCACCGGAATGGTCGGCCCGCCTGCGGCCCCGATCACCAGCACGATGCGGCCATCAGCGTCATAAACAATCGTCGGCGCCATCGATGATCGCGGACGCTTGCCACCTTCGACCCGGTTGGCGACCGGCTTGCCGTTCTCTTCGGGCGTGAGGGTGAAATCGGTCAATTCGTTGTTGAGGTAGAACCCGCCATAAAACAGCCCCGATCCGAATGCGCCTTCCACGGTGGAGGTGTAGCTGACAGCGTTACCGGCGGCATCTGTCACTGCAAAATGGGTGGTGCCGTTTTCGGGCTCCTCTGGCCCGTCCCCTCGGGCGAGCGGCGCGCCGGGGGGCACGCCGGCTTCGACCTTGCCCAGCGTGGTGTCGGGCGAAATCAGCGCCGAGCGGCTGGCGATATAGCCTGCGTTGACCAGCCCTGCGACCGGCACGTCGACGAAATCGGCATCGCCAGAATAAAGCTCGCGGTCAGCATAGGCGACGCGCTGGCTTTCGACGAACAGGTGCCAGAACGTGGGGTTCTGCGGGCCGAGCGCGCTCAGATCAAACCGTTCAAGCTGACCGAGCATCTGCGCCACTGCGACCCCGCCTGAAGATGGCGGCCCCATGCCGCAGACGCGGTAAACGCGGTAGGGAGCGCAGACGGGCTCGCGCTGTTTTGCCACATAGGCGCGCACGTCAGCCTCGGTCATCGACCCGTCTTGCGGAGTTGCCTCGGCGACCCAGCGAGCAAGACTGGCAGCGTTGCGGCCATACATCGCCTCTGGCCCTTCCTTGGCAAGATCAGTCAGCGTCCCGGCAAGATCGGGATTGCGCACCAAGGCGCCGACCGGCAGTGCCTCGCCATCCGGGCCGAAGAACACGCGCCGCGCTTCGCTGTCGCGGTCAGCCCTGCCCTTGTTCTGGGAAAGCGACTCGTTGAGCCGCCGGTTCATCACGAAGCCATCGCGGGCGAGCGCAATCGCAGGCTCGAACAGCTTGGCCCAAGGCAGTTTGCCGTGTTCAGCATGGGCCTTTGCGGCGAGCGCAATATTGCCGGGAATGCCGACGCTGAGGCCCGAAAACACGCGCACGTCGCGCGCCAGCACCTTGCCATCAGCGTCGAGAAAACGGGTCGGCGTGGCGCTGGCAGGCGCTGTCTCACGCCCATCAATGGTCAGCAATGCGCCGGTTGCACCATCGGCATACAGCATGAACCCGCCGCCGCCGATGCCTGAACTTTGCGGTTCGACCACAGTCAGCGCCAGCATCACCGCGATGGCGGCATCGGTGGCCGAGCCGCCTTGCGCGAGCATTGCCTCACCCGCTGCGGTCGCGCGCGGATCGGCGCTGCTGACCGCCCCGGTTGCGACAACAGCAGGCGCCGCAAGCTGCGGGGCGACGGGGCTTTCAGCACAGGCTGCAAGAGCGAGCGCGAAGGGGGCGATCAAAGCAAGAGAGAAGCGCATGGGAGCCGTGCTATTCGCTCCCGACGGCTTCGGCAATGGTGGTAAAGCCATCGCGCCGCATCAGCGCATCCAGCCTGCGCGCAATCCGGCCGCCAAGGCCGGGGCCTTCGTAAACCATCGCCGAATAAAGCTGCACCAACGATGCGCCGGCGCGGATGCGCTCCCACGCGTGCTCGGCAGTTGCGATGCCGCCCACCCCGACCAGCGGGATCCCGCCGCCGGTGGCCTTGCGAAAATCGCGGATACGCTGGGTAGCAAGACTGCGCAGCGGCGCGCCTGACAGCCCGCCCGTCTCGCCCGCATGATGCGAGCGCAACTCGGGCCGCGAAATCGTGGTGTTCGAGACGACCAGCGCGCCAAGCTGCTTGTCGAGCGCGATCCGGGCAATCGCGTCGATATCAGCAGCCTCCAGATCAGGCGCGACCTTGAGGAATATCGGCGGCAGCGTTTCGCTCGCGCTTTCCGCTCGCGCCGCGATGACGGCATCGATCAGTGCAGCCAACGCCCCTTCGTCCTGCAAGGCGCGCAGTCCCGGAGTGTTGGGACTGGACACATTCACGCATAGATAGCTTGCAAACGGGGCCATCATTTTCGCCATCACCGCATAATCGGCGATGCGGTCAGGCGAGTCCTTGTTAGCGCCGATATTCACTCCAACGATACCGGGCTGCTCAGCGCGCGCGCTGAGCCGTTGCAACGCCGCCGCACCGCCAGAATTGTTGAACCCCATGCGGTTGATAACCGCCTGATCTTCGACCAATCGGAACAGGCGCGGCTTGGGGTTGCCTGTCTGCGGCAAGGGCGTGATCGAGCCGACTTCCGTGAACCCGAAGCCAAGTCCCAGCAGCGCATCGGGCACCTCGGCATCCTTGTCGAACCCCGCTGCCACACCAACCGGGTTAGGGAAGGTCAGCCCCGCCACAGTCGTCGCCAAGCGGTCCGGCAAAGGCATCGGCCCGCGCAGTGGTAGGGCGGAAAGCACGCGGATTGCGAGGCGGTGCCCGGTCTCCGAATCGAGTGCGAAAATGGCGGGCCTGATCAGACGAAAGAGCATCGGCGATTCGCCTATGGCAGCGCAGCGGCAGTGTCGAGCATCACCGCTCCAAAATCTGTCAGTTTTGGCACGGATTCATCACTGCCGCCTGGACCAAAAACGACTTGAAAGTGACATAAACGTAGCTGCTTAACCACTGTTTCGAACGGTGCGGGGAAATACTTGTCGCTTGCATACAATCCAGCAAGCGAATCGCTGGATATACGCCTCCCTGCGACCCGAAGGGCTCGGAGCAGCAATGCAAAGAGTTCCTCTACTTAGATAGGCGACGTTCCTCAGGGAACGTCGCCTTTTTTTTGGTTTCGCCTTGTCAGTCGGTCGCGATCTCCGTTTTTTGGCTAGCTTATTGTGTGTGGCAATCGTCGTGGCTTTCGTGCCATGACGAAGAAATGTATGCGACAGTTTCTTCGAAAATAACGCCGGACCCGAATACGGCGGATGGCTGCACTGATGCGGGACAGCAATTAACGGCAGCGGCGCTGATCTCCATTGATTACATCGCGCCCTCGCCAGCGATTGCGCCCTATGTCACCACGCTTTATCATTTTCGCTGCGATGAAACGGTGATCCGCGATATTCAGCCCGCTTCGATTGGGCAGTTGTGCCTGTTCCCGCATGGCACCGGCGAAATGCATTTTGTTGATGGGCACCGCGATCCCAATCACCAGGTCGGGCTGATGTCCCCGCTTTCACGCGCGACGCCGATTGTGGTCGACGGCCCGTTCCATGCATTCGGCGCGGCGTTGACGCCGATTGGCTGGGCGGCGCTGACCGGGTTGCACGCCGGGCAGCATCGCGATCGCCTGTTGCAGGCAGGGTCAGTGCTTGGGGCCGAGATTGATGCGCTGGGTAACCACCTGCTCGGCACCTATCGCAACGGAGCGATGACTGGGCCGGAATGCGCAGCCGCCATCGGTGATTTCATCGCGGGCCATGTCAAACCGATCAATCCGCGCCACCTTGAACTGATCGCGGAAACGGGCCGGTGGCTCGGCGCCTCGTTCAATCCTGAAGTCAGCGCGTTGACTGGCGTTGCGGGCTATTCAGCGCGGCAGGTGCAGCGGTTGGTTGAACGATATTTCGGCCTGACACCGCGCGCGCTGGCTCGCAAGTACCGCGCCCTGCGCGCGGCCGCGCTGTTATCTAGCCCGCAGCTATCGCTCGAAGACGAAGCCGAAATCGGCGCGGCGTTCTTCGATCAGCCGCACATGATCCGCGAAATCGCGCATTTCGTCGGGCGCACCCCAGCGCGGCTTGGTGACCAGACGACGCCTTATCTTGCCGAGATGATCGATGGCCGCAATCTGCGCGAATTGACCACCTGAGGGTCCCCGCCAGATTGATGCCACCGCCCTGATATGGCCCCCATCAATTCTGGTCGCTCGACAGGCGCAAGTTTCTGTTACAATATGGTTAAGCGGTGCAATGCCGCGTCGGGTCGCGCCGAATGAGAATGGGGGGCTCCTTTTGGGGGCATGATCGGTTGCGGTTTCATTCGAAGATGATTGCGCCACCGGCTGACGCCATCGGTTTGGTCAACACGTTCTACATCATCGAAACCGAAGGCGGCAGGATCGAGGAGGCGATCCCGGCCTACTCGGCGCAGATCATTGTGATGGTGCGCGGCCGGTTAACCTTCACCTATGCCGATGGGAGCTCGGCGGAATCTTCAATTGTCACCATCAATGCACCGCAAATGCGCAGCTCCGACTGTGTGCTGGAAGGCCCGGTGCTGGAGGTTGGCGCCTCGCTCACGCACGTCAGCTGGCAAAAGTTGGCCAACCTCCCGGCAGACATGGTGCATGACCAGCTGATCCCCGCCGAAGCCATCCTGACCGCGGAACAGATTGCGTCGCTCGAAGCCGCTGCGGCCGCCTGCCGCGACGGGCTGATCGCACCGGAGGATCTCTGCAACCACCTTACCCAAGTGATTGCCGCCGGGCCTCACGCCCTGCGGACCGATCATGCCACCGTGGTCGAGGCCATCCTGCGCTGGTTAGTGAGCGGCTTCGACCCCGCAATCAGCGACCTCTATGCCAGCGTCAACGTCTCGTCGCGCCAACTTCAGCGCATCTGCCGCCGCTTTTTCGGCGTCGCGCCTGCGCAGGTGCTCAAGCGTTTCCGCGCGCTGCGGGCGGCGATGTTGCTTGCGCAACCTGGCATAAACCAGGAAGTGCATGCCCAGCTGATGGCAACCTATTTTGATCAGGCCCACCTGATCCGCGATATCCGGCGCTATACCGGGCGCACGCCGACCCAGTTTCACCCGGATTCGCCCGTGAGCGGCCTGCTCGATCCGGCGGCCCACGGCGAAGCCGGCGCTTTGTTAAAGTCAGCCGACGACTGACACGGCACGCGCTGGCGCTTTCGCGGTTGTATTAAGAGCGATTTGCTCCTAATTCGAAATCGGAACGAATCCGTCTGAATTGAGAACCGCTCGCAATGCGCCTGTCAAACCTTGCCGATTATGCCGTCATCACGATGTGCCAAGCCGCCACACATTGTGGGGATGGCCGGGTGAGCGCGGCTGAACTGGCAGCGGAAAGTGGCCTGCCGGTGCCAACCGTGCAGAAGCTCGTATCGAAACTGACGGCGGCGGGCCTGCTGCGCTCGGTGCGCGGCGCGCATGGCGGATTGCAGCTTGGGCGTCCGGCGGCGGCGATCACCGTGGCGGACATTGTCGAAGCGATCGAAGGGCCCATCGCACTCACCGCCTGCGTTGATCATGTCGCCTGCGATTTCGAGGTCGGGTGCAACATGCGCGCCCATTGGCCGATCATCAATCACGCGCTGCGCGGCGCGCTGGCGGGGATTTCCCTTGCCCAATTGCGCTCGCCCCCGGCGGCGCGCGCGCTCCCTGTTATCGAGGAAATTCCGGCATGACCGATCTTCAAACCCGCCCTGAAACCCCCGAAACGGACGTCGAAGCCCGCGAAGCCGCTGCGAAAGCCGCCGATTACGAGCATGGCTGGTCGTCGGACATCGAAACCGAATTCGCAGAAAAAGGCCTGACCGAAGACACGGTGCGGTTCATTTCGGGCAAGAAGAACGAGCCGGAATGGATGCTCGAATGGCGGCTCAAGGCGTTCCGCCTGTGGCAGACCATGGACGAACCCGATTGGGCCAAGGTCGGCTATCCCAAGATCGACTACCAAGACGCCTATTACTACGCCGCGCCCAAGAAGAAGATCGAGCTGGATTCGCTCGATGACCTCGATCCCGAGATCAAGCGGATCTACGACAAGCTTGGTATCCCCTTGGGCGAGCAGGAAGTGCTGGCCGGGGTGAAGGGCGCGAAGAAGGTCGCGGTGGATGCGGTGTTCGATAGCGTCAGCGTCGCCACCAGCTTCCGCGAGGAATTGCTGCGCGCGGGCGTGATCTTCCTCTCGATTTCCGAGGCGATCCGCGAATATCCTGACCTCGTCAAAAAGTGGCTCGGCAAGGTCGTGCCGGTGCGTGACAACTACTTTGCGGCGCTGAATTGCGCGGTCTTTTCCGACGGCACCTTCGTCTATGTGCCCGAAGGCGTGCGCTGCCCGATGGAGCTCAGCACCTATTTCCGCATCAATGCCGAAAACACCGGGCAGTTCGAACGCACGCTGATCATCGCCGAAAAGGGCGCATACGTCAGCTACCTCGAAGGCTGCACCGCCCCGATGCGCGATGAAAACCAGCTCCACGCCGCCGTGGTCGAACTGGTCGCGATGGACGATGCCGAGATCAAGTATTCGACCGTGCAGAACTGGTA
>JANQTR010000245.1 GCA_030731635.1 Erythrobacter sp.
GTCAATCTCTATGGCTGTCAGGGCAAATGGATCATGGTCGATCTGGGCATGACCTTTTCGGGTACCGAATATCCCGGCGTCGATCTGGTGTTTGCCGATCTCGATTTCATCGAAGAGCGGGCCAAGGATCTGATCGCAATCGTGCTGACCCACGCACACGAAGATCACATTGGCGCGGTACCATATTTCGCGGGCGAGCTCGGCGTGCCGCTTTACGCCACGCCGTTCACCGCCGATCTGGTGTCGCGCAAGCTGGAAGAAGCAGGGCTGCTCGGCAAGGTTGAACTCAACATCATCGAGGAAGATCACGGCGAGATCGAGCTCGGCCCGTTCACGATCACCTACCTGCCGCTCGCGCACTCTATTGCTGAAGGTAACGCACTGCTGATCGATACCCCGCACGGACGCATTTTCCACACTGGCGACTGGAAGCTCGACGAAGAACCGATCATCGGTGAGCCGACCACCGAGGAAGAACTGCGTGAAATCGGCGACGAAGGCGTGCTGGCACTGGTCTGTGATTCCACCAATGTGTTCAATCCCGAACCCTCGGGCTCCGAAGGCGCGGTGCACCGTGCCTTGATGGAGGAGGTCGCGCGGCACAAGGGCAAGCGTGTTGTGGTGACCACCTTTGCCAGCAATGTCGCACGGCTGCACACACTGGGCGAGGTTGCGCGGGAAAACGGTCGGCAAATTTGCGTGGCCGGGCGCTCGCTCGACCGGATTATCGAGGTGGCGCAGGACAATGGCTATCTTGAAGACTTCCCCAAGCCGGTCAATTTTGAGACGGCCATGGGGCTGCCGCGCGGCGAAGTGCTGATCATCGCCACCGGCGGGCAGGGCGAACCGCGCGCAGCGCTTGGGCGGATGGCGGATAACAACCACCCGATTGAACTGGTCTCAGGCGATGTGGTGTTATTTTCCTCGCGTCAGATCCCGGGAAATGAAATTCCGATTGGCAAGATCCAGAACCAGCTCGCCGCGCGCGGGATACAGATGGTGACCGATCGGCAGGCCTTCATCCACGTCTCGGGCCATCCGGGGCGGCCTGAGCTGGAGGCGCTGTATGAATGGCTACAGCCCGAAGTGCTGGTTCCGGTCCATGGCGAAATCCGGCATATGGCCGAACAGGCTCGCGTCGGGAAAGCCGCAGGTATCCCCTATCAAGTAGTGCAGAAAAATGGCGAGATCGTCCGCCTTGCCCCGGGCAAGCCGGGCAAGCTTGCAGACGTGCGTGCCGGGCGCCTGGTGCTTGATGGTGACATTATTGCACCCGCCAATGGCGAAGCAATCACGATGCGCCGCCGGATTGCGCAGGATGGCGTATTGGTCGTGGTGCTGGCGCGCGGGCAGGCTCCGCTGGTTGAGGCAATTGGCCTGCCGCTCGACGAAGACTTGCCCGAATTCCTCGCCGAGGCAGGCGGTGATGTGCTTACCGCGATCAATCGGTTGAAGGGCAAGGACGCGAAAGATCCCGCCGTTATCAAGGAAGCAGCCCGCCTTGCCGCGCGGCGTGCGGCACAGCGCTGGTCGGGCAAGAAGCCGCAGGTGCGCGTGGTGATGCCAGGGGCGCCTGCCTGATGCAGATCACTTCGATTGCGGCGATCTATTTCCTGTTCTGGGTGATCAGCGCGTTTGTTATGCTGCCTTTCGGCGTGCGTACAGCGGACGAAGTGGGAGTGGAAAAAGTCCCCGGACAAGCAGACAGCGCGCCGGCCAATTTCCGGCCTGGCAAGCTGGTGCTGCGGGCGACCATGATCGCAATAGTGTTCACAACGTTGTTCGTGCTGAACTACAACAATGGCTGGATCACGGTCGCCGATATCGACTTTCTGCCCGAGCCGCCAGTATCCGAAACTTAGTTGCGCAGCCGCTGGATCGCCTGGGCGAGGGCGACATAAAGCTTGCCCATTTCTGATCCCAGCACCGTCACGCTCAAGACATGGCCATCGCGGGTCGAAAGCATCGCACGCAGCATCGCTTCGAAATCGTGGATGTAGCGGCTGACATTCGC
>JANQTR010000246.1 GCA_030731635.1 Erythrobacter sp.
ATGGCGGGTTTTGGGCTGGTCAGAACGGTGGCCGAATGACCGCAAGTGGGTGGATAGCAGAATGACAGCGCTGGATCAGCCGGGGTTACAACCCTAGACCGATAGCTGAACGATAAGTGCTTCTGCCACTGGGTCGCGCGGACGCACTTTCAGCGTAGCTCGTGCCTCGCGCAATGCCCCTTCTTCATCGCCTGAAGCCAAGAGCGCCTGCGCAAGATCGCGGCGGACGGGGTACCAGAAAGCTGGCGGATCGCTGAAGCGACTGAAGTCTTCGGTTTCCTCGATGATCGCAGCTTCCGCAAACGAAGCAGCGGCATCGTGGTAACGCCCTTCCATCATCGCCCGCCGGCCGATCAGCACCGCCCGCGTGATCGCCAGCATCTGGTCGGCCGCGGCCAGACGATCTTCCTCTTCTGCCTCGGACAGATCCATCCGCACAGGAATGGCCTCGCGCTCCACAATCATCTTTGCCGTATCGCCCAGAAACGCATAGGCCTCGCCCCGCGCATAGTGCCAGGCAGCCTTCAGATAAGGCAGCTTCGGCTCTTCCAGTTCGAGCACTGCTACGGGGCTTTCAAACCGGCCCATCGCGAAATACGCAGACGAAAGCAGCAATTGGCCAAAAAAGCCGCCTTCTTCCTGCGCCTGCGCACGGGCGACTAGCGGGCGCGCAAGCATCAAGGCTGTCCGGGAATCATCGGCCATCATCGCGCCGCCCAGTCCGAAAATCACATTGTGGGTGTGATAGGGGATGTTCCAGACCCGCATCGGATCATCATCACCCATCATCATGGCCTGATGCTCGCCAATCTGCACTGCGACCCGATTGGCATCAGCGGCCTCGGCATAGCGTCCGACCCAATAATATGTGTGCGAAGGCATATGGACGAGGTGGCTGGCATCAAGCTTCATTGCAGCCAACCGATCGGCCTGCCCCTCTGCCAAACCCGGTTCGCCATAAATCTCGGTGGCGTGAATGTAGAAATGGATGGCTCCGGTGTGGTCGGGATTGCGCGCTAGCACCGGCTCCAGGAAATCCATGGCGATGCGCATCGATTCCTTGCCGTAATCGGAGGTCATCTGGGCATCGGCAGCAAGCGTCTGCAAGGTTGCATGGTCGGGATGCGCTGCTGCCAGACGCGCCATCGCGGCAGCATAGGCAGTGTCCCGCTCTGCAGTATCGCCTTTGCTGCGGTAGCGTTCAACCAGGGCGGCGGCGAAGCCGGTTTCCAGAGCAGATCCACCTGTTTTGGCCAAGGCTAGGGCTTGCTTGGCCACCGCCAAAGGCGCCGCACGCTCTTCCATGTCCTTACCGTAATTCAGGGTCGGACCTAGCGCATAGGCATGTCCGGCAAGGCACATGGCGCAATTGGGGTCGAGCCGAACCGCTTCCGCCATCGCGTCGATTGCCTCCTGGTGGGCGAAAGCAAAGGCAAGCTCGATACCATTGTCAAAGAAGGCTTGGGCCTCCGGGACGTTGGTAGCGATTGGAAATCCGCCATTGCCGTAATTCGGCAGCAGCTTGGTGGCTGCCGGTAGCTCCACCTCGCCGTGACCCGAGTGGCTAATGGCAGAAGCTGCTTCACCCGCGGCCGTGACGGCTCGTTCGCTATGACCGCCGTCATTGTCCTGCGCGCCCGCGCCCGTCGTTGCGCACAGCAGCGCTATGAATGACATCGACTTGAGGATGTATTCGCGGCCCATTCCATTTTCCTTGTTGAAGGCGTCTTCAAAACGCGAATAGGGCGTGGGGCATAGTCGGCCAAGCGCGCTATCGTCAAAAATGCGTCAATTCGAAATGGCTTGCGGCCCTGGATCGACCTTGTCTGCAATCCTGGACAAGAGCGTGTCGAAGGCGTCAAGCGTTCGGCGAAGTGACCGCTCTGGGGTCGATACCCGAACGGCAGCTTTTTTTCTGCAGATGTGAAAACCGGACACAGCCCTCAAACCGGTTCACGACTTGCCGAGTAGTAGTGCCAGGTGAAGATCGCCATTGCGC
>JANQTR010000247.1 GCA_030731635.1 Erythrobacter sp.
TGTTCGCTGCGATCCTGCACCGCAGTTGCTTCAACGCTCACGATTGGTCCCCTATCCCGTCTGATCCTGTTATCCGCCAGCCACGGGGCCGACATCAGGCTTGGTAGGCGGTGCTATCGGCTATTCCGGCTTCGGCAAAACCCTTTTTCCGCAATCGGCACGAATCGCACAACCCACAGGCCAACCCCTCGGGCGTCGGATCGTAGCACGACCAGCTCCATGCCGGGTCGAGCCCTAGCCGCGCACACTCCTGAGCAATGTCAGCTTTGGTCATGTGTTGAAGCGGCGCGTGGATCGTGAACGGAGCGCCCTCAACCCCAGCCTTGGTGCCAAGCCGCGCGGTCTCCGCAAAGCTGGCTATGAATTCGGGACGGCAATCGGGATAGCCCGAATAGTCGAGCGCATTGACCCCGATGAACACATCACGCGCGCCCGCCGCCTCAGCGCAGGCGGTGGTCAGCGCGAGGAAAACCAGATTGCGCGCGGGCACATAGGTGACCGGGATATCATCCCCCACCCCGCCTTTAGGCACATCGATCGCTGCCGTCAGCGCCGACCCGCCAAATGCCCTGAGATCGAGCGCAATCTGCGTGTGGCGAGCAAGCCCCAACCGCGCGGCAATCCGTTCGGCGGACTCTAATTCCAGCCGATGGCGCTGCCCATAATCGACTGTCAGTGCATGCACCGCAAAGCCGCGCTCTTGCGCCAAAGCTGCGGTCACCATCGAATCCAGCCCGCCTGACAGCAGGACCACGGCAATCGGCCGCGAAGGATCATTAAAAGAAACAGTCATCAGGCCGCCCTAACATGGGGGCCGCCAAACACAATCCGGCCCGATCAACAGGTGCCGGTACGACGCGCCTCGGCGATGAACTGGAACGGGGTCCCATCATGGATCCCCTGGCTTTCAAGCTGCACCAACGCGCCCGTTTCGCGGCGAATGCTGGTACGGCCATAGCCATTGCCGGGGCAGGTGTACTGCACCGTCACGCGCGCGGCGCCATCTTCCACCACGAACTGGTTGCACCCGGCATCACGGTGCTTGATCTGGATAAGCTCGGCCCCGGATTTGACGCAGATCTTGCGATCAGGCGCGCCGCCGCGCTGTTTGACCGTCCATTCGCCCTTGGCCAGCGTACCCAGCATCGCAAGGCCATTGCCTTGGGCCAATCCCGGCACGGTCAGCCACAGCGCAGCCCCTGCCGCGATCCCGCCGAAAACACATACGCGGGGGAAACTGATCAAGAAACGTTTCATATTGTCCTTTATGCCAGCATTCGACCCGCCCGGATTGCACGATTCCGCCGTTCGGACGCCAACTGGCAAATTTTTTCTACGAACCGTCAAATAGCAAGTGCGAATGTACGGGAGCAAAACGCGCAATCGACCCCGATGATCCCATCCGGTCCGCGCATCTCCTGCTGTTCTTCCGGCGGGAAGCGGGCGATAATCGTAGAATAGTGTTCGGTGCTGCACCGGCAACCGCGCGATAGCTCTGCGCCAGGCAGCACCCGTACTTCGTCTTCCTCGTGAAACAAGCGCCAGACGATGGCTTCGAGCGACAGCTCCGGGTCGAGCAATTCATCATGGCTGATCGTTCCGGCGAGCACTGCGACATGCTCCCAATCGGGGTGGTCGAGCCGGACGTGCAGCCGCTCGCGCCCCTCTTCGCCATCGGCGAGGTGCTGCACCAGCATTCCAGCTGCAGCGCGGCCCTTGGCTCCGGCCCGGCTGGCTACGCGGATCAGGGTCGGGATCTGTTCTGACTGGCTGAAATAGCTCTCGCACGCCTCGGCCAGGCTCGCCCCTTCGAGCGGCACGATCCCTTGATAACGTTGGTCCGCCTCGGTTTCGAACGTGATCGCAAGATAGCCTTCGCCGAACAGCGCCTCCAGCGTCGGGTTCGCCCCCAACTTGCCGAGCCGTTCCTCATCGAAATCGGCATAGCCGCGCACCGCGCCCGCACGGTAATCGCACACCAATAGGCGCACGATGCCGCCCTTGGTTTGCGCCTGGATCGTCATCTGCGCAGTTTCACCCTTGAGCAGCCCGCCCATCAGCGCACCCAGCACTAACGCTTCGCCCAACAGGTGGGTGATCGGCGCGGGGTAATCATGCGCAGACAGTACGGCATCGAGCACGCCCTCCATCCGCACCACCCGCCCGCGCGCGCTGCGCCCCGGCAGGGTGAAACCCATCAGCTTGTCGGAAAAAGTCTCAGTCATCTCAGCCATGCCGGGCCATATGGGGATTGGGGACAGCCGAGCCAAGCCCCTTGCCGCAGGCTCAATCGCCGCCGATCCGTCCGAAGCTCCACAACAGCACCGATTTTTGTGCGTGGATGCGGTTTTCAGCCTCATCAAACACTACCGAATGCGGGCCTTCAAAAACATCTTCGCTGACCTCGTCGCCCACGTGCGCGGGCAGGCAGTGGAGGAACACCGCATCGGGCTTGGCCAGCGCCATCAGCGCGGCATTGACCTGGAACGGCGCCATCGCCGCCATCTTTTCCGCAGCGTCGGCCTGCCCCATCGAAATCCAGGTATCAGTAACAAGCACATCGGCGCCGCGCGCAGCCGCTTCGGCATCCTGCGTCAGCGTCACCGTTGCCCCGCCCGCACGGGCAATGGCCACAAACGCCGGATCAGGTTCATACCCCGCAGGTACTGCCACCCGCACGTTGAACTTGAACAGCCCGGCCGCTTCGAGGATCGAGTGCAGCACATTGTTGCCATCCCCGAACCACGCCAGCTCAAGGCCCGGCAGTGCCTTGCCATGTTCGATCACGGTCAGCAGATCGGCCACAATCTGGCACGGGTGTGACTTGTCGGTCAGGCCGTTGATCACCGGCACCGTGGCATGACGCGCCATTTCTTCGATCTTGGCGTGATCATCGGTGCGCAGCATGATCGCGTCAACCATCCGGCTCAGCACGCGGGCGGTGTCGGCGATGCTCTCACCCCGGCCAAGCTGGCTTGAGGCTGCATCGAGGATCAGCACAGATCCCCCCAATTGCCGCATCGCGATGTCAAAGCTGACGCGGGTGCGGGTCGAGTTCTTCTCGAACACCAGCCCCAGCACATGGCCCGCCAGCGGCGCATCGGCATCGGCCGCGCCCTTGGGCAGACCAACGCGTGCCGCCTTGCGATCAATCGCATCATTGATCATCGCGGCCAGATCATTGCCCCCGGCATCCCCAAGATCAAGGAAATGCCGCGCATGCCCCGCGGTTGGCTTGGCGCCGGTCATACTGGTTCCGGCACCTTGAAGCTGGCCGCGCCGGCTGACAGCTTTTCGAAAAATTCGTCAATTTCGGCATCGCCGATCACCAGCGGCGGGATGACACGGATGGTGTTATCGCCCGCTGCCACGGTCAGCAGCTGATGATGGTCGCGCAGGTGGACGTAGAACGGGCGGCTTTCCATCTTCATCTTGAGCCCGAGCATCAGCCCCTTGCCTCGCACCAGTTCGAACAATTCGGGATAGTTGCCGATAAACTGTTCAAGCCGCGTCCGCAGCCGTTCACCCTTCTCGCGCACCGAAGCCAAAAATTCCTCGTTGGCGACCGCTTCCATCACCGCCATCCCTGCCGCCATTGCCAGCGGGTTGCCGCCATAGGTCGATCCGTGGGTGCCGAACGTCATGCCGCGCGCGGCCTTTTCGGTGGCGATGCAGGCGCCCAGCGGAAATCCGCCGCCGATCCCCTTGGCGGTCGCCATGATGTCGGGCGTGATGCCGTAATGTTCACAGGCATAAAGCTTGCCCGTGCGCGCGACGCCGCATTGCACTTCGTCGAGGATCAGCATCAGATCATGCTCGTCACACAGCGCACGCAGGCCTTCCATGAATTCCTGCGAGGCCGGACGAATCCCGCCTTCGCCCTGAATCGGTTCGACCATGATGCCCGCCGTGTGCGGCCCGATCAGCGCCTTGGCCGCTTCGAGATCATCGAACGGGGCGTATTTGAACCCATCGAGCAGCGGCGAAAAACCGTGGTGCATCTTGGTCTGGTTCGACGCGCTGATGGTTGCCATCGTGCGCCCGTGGAAGGCGTTGTGAAAGGTGATGATCTCAAACCGGCTGGCATCGCCTGCCTCACCCGCATTCTGGTGATAGGCGCGCGCCGCCTTGATTGCGCACTCGACCGCCTCGGCGCCGGAATTGGTGAAGAACACCGTGTCGCCAAAGGTGGTGTCGACCAGCATCTGCGCCAATCGCTCACCCTGCGGGCTGCCATAGAGGTTCGACACGTGCATCAGCGTCGCCGCCTGATGCTGGATCGCGCCGATCAAGCCTTCGTGCGAATGGCCGAGCAGGTTCACTGCGATACCGCTGGCAAAATCCAGATAGCGCGTGCCATCCTCGTCGATCAGGTGGCAATGCTCCCCTCGCACGGGCCGCACGCCGCTACGCGGATAGACAGGCATGAGCGGGGTAATCGACATGAGCAAATTCCTGAATTGAGAGAAAAAACGCGCGGTGAAACGCAAATGGCGGCCCTGAAAGAGCCGCCATCTGCAATTGGTTAGTCCTGTGCAAACCCCGCGTCAAACCGGCAGGGGAGCAAGGCGCGTATGGTCAGCCTTCGTGCGGCGAAAGGTTGACGGCCGAGTGCTTGCCCCGTCGGTCAACTTCGAGATCGAACTGATAACGTTCGCCTTCGTTCAAGGCCGACAACCCTGACCGTTCGACTGCGCTAATGTGCACAAAGGCATCGGGCTCACCATCATCGCGCACGAGAAAGCCGAAGCCTTTCATCGCGTTGAAGAACTTGACCGTGCCGGTGACGCGCTCACCCGTCAGCTCGCGTGCCGGAGCGGCAGGCTTGGCCGCCACCGCAATCACATCGCCGACGACCTGAAGATCCTGCGCCGACACCTTGCCGCCGCGATCCACGAGGTTGTACTGCAGTTCCTGCCCTTCAGCGAGACCTTCAAGCCCGGCACGTTCCACCGCACTGATGTGGACGAAGACATCTTCCCCGCCACCTTCTTGCTGGATAAAGCCGAAGCCTTTCTGGACGTTGAAGAACTTCACCATGCCCTTGCCGGTGCCAACGATCTGCGCGGGCATGCGGGTAAAACCGCCGCCGCCTGCACCGCCGCCGCCCGGGCCACCGGGACCACGCGGGCCGCCGCCACCACCGCCGCCGCGCTGGCCGCCGCCACCGAATCGGTCGCCGCCGCCGCCGCCACCACCGCCGAAGCGATCACCGCCGCCGCCGAAACGATCGCCGCCACCGCCGAATTCGCGCGGTGGCGAAAAGCCGTCATTCCCGCCGCCAAACGGATCGAAACCTTCTTCGCCGAAACCGTCGCGCTTGTCGCGTCCGCGCCGGCGTCCCCTATCGTAACCCATAGATCAGTACGTACCTTGTCACACTGCCCGACCTGTGAAGTGCCGATGACGAGGACAGTGAGCCGCACCGGACACCGACGTAACGGATTTGTATGCCGATACGCACGTGCTTGTGGATATAGCGCATAAAGACCTGCGTTGCGAACGATTTTACGGGCGCGCTCAAGGCCCGGCGCGCGCCGGGCTGGGATGACCGCCGCAAGGCTTGTGCGCTGCTGCACGGTTGGGCATGACGGGCCGCAATAATCCATGCGAGCGGGACCATTGCCATGCACGATTTTCGCAAACTAAACGATAATATTTCAGTAAGTCAGCAGCTTACGCTTGGCGATATCGCCGAGGCGGCGGCCTCCGGGGTGGCGCTGATCGTCAATAATCGCCCCGATGGGGAGGAGCCGTCAGCGCCGCAGGGCGAAGATATCGCAGCGGCAGCGGCGGCCGCGGGGCTGAATTATGTCGCCATTCCGATCGGCCATTCAGGCTTCAGCGAGCCACAGGTTGACGCGATGATCGCCGCGCTGGAGCAGGCTGAGGGCCCGATTCTCGCCTATTGCCGGTCGGGCACGCGGTCGACTTTCCTGTGGGCTCTGGCCGAGGCCAAGCAGGGCGGCGATCCCGATATGATCGCGCGCACGGCGGCGCAAGCGGGCTACGACATCAGCCCGATTCGCGCGATGATCGACATGCTCGCCGCGCGCTGAGCTGCTCGCCATGGCAATGCCTGCGCTGGTGCTGCAAACCGCGGGGTCGCTGGTGGCGATTCTCGCGCTGGCGGGGCTAGCGTGGTGGCTACGACTAGGCCGCGCGCCGTTGCTGAACGACGATGATGCCGTGCGCCGCGCGGCCAGCGAGGTCGAGGACGGCTTTGCCCCGGTCACCATCGCGCACGACGCCGAAGGGCGGGCCGCGCTGACCCGCGATGCGCGTGGACGGATCATGGTGATCAAACGCCACGGCAACCGCTTTGCCGGGCGCCTGCTGACCAATGCGGCCCAGGCCCGGCTGTGGAACGATCGTGGTCAGACCACGCTCGCGGTTGATTGCGGCGAAGCGCGCTTCGGCACGGTGTTTTTAGACTTGCTAGATCCTGACGCTTGGGCTGCGGCGATCAATGCGTTAAACGCAGGCTACGATGCCTGATTTCAACCCCACCCAATATGCCGTGCCGCTGTTCGTGGTGGCGGTGCTGGCCGAGATGATCTGGGCCAAATTGCGCGCGCCCGAAGCCTACGAGCCCAAGGATACGCTGGTCAGCATGTCGTTCGGCCTCGGCTCGACCGTCGCAGGGGCGCTGCTGGGCGGCTTTGCCCTCGCCTTGATGTTCCTTGCCTATGAATATCGCGTCGTCGATTTCGGACCGGAATGGTGGGCGGTGTGGTGGGCGTGGCCGGTGTGCTTCGTGCTGGATGATCTCAAATATTATTGGGTCCACCGCGCCGGACATCGCATCCGCTGGATGTGGGCGGCGCATGTGAACCACCATTCTTCGCAGCATTACAACCTGTCCACCGCGCTACGGCAGAGCTGGACCGGCAACCTCACCTTTGGCATCCTGTTCAGCCTGCCGTTGGTATGGCTCGGCTTCCACCCGGTGATGATTGCGATCTGCGGCGGGTTCAACCTGATCTACCAGTTCTGGATCCATACCGAGGCGATTCGGCGGATGCCGCGCTGGTTCGAAGCGGTGATGAACACGCCGAGCCACCACCGCGTGCACCACGCCACCAACCCGCGCTATCTTGATCGCAACTATGCCGGGGTGTTCATCATCTGGGACCGGATGTTCGGCACATTCGAACCCGAGGTGGATGACGAACCGATCCGCTATGGCATCGTCAAACAACTCGGCAGTTTCAACCTGTTGTGGGTGGTGTTCCATGAATGGATCGGGATGATAGCCGACATCTGGCGCAGCCCCTGGCGGCACAAGCTGTCCTATCTCCTGCGTGAACCCGGCTGGACCCATGATGGCAGCCGCGAAACGTCAGACATGATCCGGGCGAAGTGGCAAGCACGGGTGAGCGGCGGGGTTGCACCCGCTGCAACTTCAGTTGCGACTCGAAACCCGATTGCAGAGCCAAGCGAAGCTGCCTAATCTCCCCCGCCAAAGGGAGAGAACATGGAAAGCTTCGATTACATCGTCATCGGCGGTGGCAGCGCGGGCAGCGCGGTCGCGGGCCGCCTTGCAGTTGATGGAACGCGCCGCGTCTGCCTGATCGAGGCTGGCGGGCGCAATGATAACATCCTGGTCAAGACGCCGGGTTTCATGCCCTTCCTCCTCAAGAACGCCAATTACCGGTACGAAACCGTGCCGCAGAAAGGGCTCAATGGCCGCACCGGGTATCAGCCGCGTGGCAAGGGCTTGGGCGGATCATCGGCGATCAACGCGATGGTCTATATTCGCGGCGGACGCTGGGATTACGACAATTGGGCAGCGATGGGCTGCACCGGCTGGGCTTATGACGATGTCTTGCCCTACTTCAAACGCGCCGAAGCGAATGAGCGCGGCGGGGATGACTATCACGGCGCAGGCGGGCCGCTGTTCGTATCAGACCAGCATTATGCCAACCCAACCAGCCACGCTTTCGTTGAAGCCGCCGCCGCACTGCAATTGCGCACGACCACCGATTTCAACGGCGCACGGCAGGACGGGTTTGGCATCTATCAGGTGACCCAGCGCAATGGCGAACGCTGGACCTCGGCGCGCGCTTATGTCGAGCCGATCCGTGACCAGGGCAATTTCACCATCCGCACCGATACACTGGTTGAAAGGCTGGTGATCGAAGGTGGGCGCGTGACCGGGGTGCAAATCCGGCGCGGCGGCGCATCGGAAACCTTGCTCGCCCGGCGCGGCGTGGTGTTGAGCGCGGGCGCATTCAACAGCCCGCAGATCCTGATGCTGTCAGGCATTGGCCCGGCTGCGCATCTGAAAGCGCACGGGATCGACGTGGTGCTGGACCGCACGGAGGTGGGCGGCAACCTGCAGGACCATATCGATTATGTCTCCGGCTGGGAGACGACAAGCGATGTGCCGATCGGCAGCACGCTCAAAGGCTCGCTGCGGATGGCGGCGGCGATTGTCGAACACCGGCGCAAGCGCACCGGCGTGATGACGACCCCTTATGCCGAAGCAGGCGGGTTCTGGAGCGTGATGCCCGATTCGCCTGCGCCAGACGTGCAGTGGCACTTTGTCCCAGCAGTGCTGGAAGATCACGGGCGTGAGAAGGTGAAGGCACATGGCTTTTCGCTCCACGCCTGCGTCTTGCGCCCCGAGAGCCGGGGGACAGTGCGACTGGGCAGCGCCGATGCTGCTGCTGCGCCGGTGATCGATCCCAACTTCCTTGATGATGATCGCGACATGGCGGTGCTTCGCGCAGGCGTGCGCCTGTCGCACCGCATTGCCGAAGCGCCGCCCTTGCAGGCATTTGGCCCGACCGATCGCCACCCGGTTGATCTGAACGATGACGCCGCGCTCAACGCGATGATCCGCGCGCGGGCCGACACGGTCTATCACCCGGTCGGCACCTGCCGCATGGGCTCGGACGCCGAAGCGGTGGTCGATCCGACGCTCAAACTCAACGGCCTCGAAGGCCTGTGGGTGGCCGACGCCAGCGTGATGCCCAAGATCGTCAGCGGCAACACCAACGCGCCCAGCATCATGATCGGTGAACGGTGTGCGGACTTCGTGATGGCAGCGGAAAAGTGAATTCCGAGGAACTCGCCGCCGCCCTTCATGCCGAGGCTGTCAAGGATCTGGTCGCAACCTACGAACGCTTGCTACGAACAAGTGAGCCAACTGAGGCAACGGATTCCTATTGGCAGGACCTGCTCGGGTTCTACGGCGCGCTCGATGGGGAGGGCCGGCAAATGGTCCTGCGGGTGATGCACCAGACGAGCGTCGATGCGGTGTCCTCGGCCCTCTCCCTTCTTGAGGCGCGGGATGAAAGCCGCGATTGGCTCGATGTGCAGGACACATTCCTCGTCCTTGAGGAGGAGCGCCTCTCGAGCACCTGAATAAAAAAAGGCCGGAGCGCTTAAAGCGGCTCCGGCCATATTCAGTTTGTTCGTTCGCAGGAGGAACGGAGTGAGGCGGGGGAAGGGGAGAGGGAGAGAGAGGTTCCTCCCCCCGCCAAGCTTGGTGGAAAGGTGCCTAGTTGTAGGCGCGCTCCCCATGTTCAGAGATGTCGAGGCCGTTGACTTCGGCTTCTTCATCGACCCGCAGGCCAATGGTCA
>JANQTR010000248.1 GCA_030731635.1 Erythrobacter sp.
GTTGGGCGCGGTGCTGTATGGGGCTGCGCTGCACCTGATCGCACCGGGGCGACTGGCCGAGGCCTTGTATTTCGCCCGCAACCGCAGCGAGGTTGAGCCCGCCCCGGCAGAATAACCCCTGCCAAAAGCGCGCGATTGACACCCCCGGCGTGATCCGGTTTGGCGGGGGGATGACACAGATACGACCGGCACCTGCCACCCGCACCTATCCCACCGGCGGCATTGATCTTGCCGTGCACCAATGGCCCGCGCCGCAGGGCGCTGGCGCGGCGCTGGTGTTTGCCCATGCCACCGGTTTTCACGGGCGCGTGTTCGATGCCATTATCGAAGCCTTCCCCGATCATCCCGCCCACGCCATCGACCTGCGCGGCCACGGGCAATCGGGCGGCGGGCCGATTGATGACTGGCGGCTGATGGCGCGCGATGTCGCAGGGTTCCTCGATCAGGCCGGGATTTCCGGCGCGGTCGGCATTGGCCATTCGATGGGGGCGCATACCCTGTTGCAGGTCGCCGCCGATCATCCGGAGGCATTCAGCCGTCTGATATTGTTCGATCCGGTAATCCTTGCGCCGGAGTTTTATGCGCCGGGTCAGCCGCTTTACACCGATGACAATCCCCACCCTGCCATTCGCCGCAAGCGCGATTTCGCGTCGCCTGAGGCCATGATCGAACGGTTTGCCAGCCGCGACCCCTATTGCCTGTTTGATGCCCGCGTGTTCGAAGATTACTGCCGCTATGGCCTGGTCCCGGCCGCTGAGGGTGAGGGTATGGAGCTCGCCTGCGCGCCTGAGGTGGAGGCCAGCGTCTATGCCTCCAGCCGTAGCAATCCCGGTGTGCTGGATGCGGCGCGCAACGTCGCCATCCCGGTGTTGGTGGTGCGGGCGAAACACACTGATCTCAATGATTTCAAAAGCTCACCGACCTGGCCTGAACTGGCGTCGATCCTGCCGCAGGGCAGTGACCTTTACCGCCCCGACCGCACGCATTTTCACCCGTTCGAAGACCCGGCGGATGCAGCCCGGATCATTGCCGAATGGATCGCCTAGGCCCGATGTTCGCTAAATGTTTCACGTGAAACATTGTGCTGCGTCACCCTGCTGCGTCAAGCAAATCTTTGATATCATTGGCTATCCGTCCAATCGCGGCAGGTTCAGCCTGTAGGATATTCGCCCCGATCTGGCTTGCCAATCCGCCGTAGAATTGCCGCAAGCTGCCGCCCAAGGGGTGGTCCGGCGCGACCGATTGGGTGAGCCACACCATGATGGTTTGCGCGCGGGCAAGCGGCTCTCTGGGGGGCATCTGCGACCGGTCTAGCGCGATCAAGGCCTGGCCTAACGCGGCCACCGCCTCTTCCAGACAGATGCGGGTCAGGTCCGCGCTGCCGGATGCTTCGATCCGGGCGTCAAGTTCGACCCGGCGATAGATCGCGGCTGGATTGCGGGAAAGCATTTGCATGGCGGCGGCCCTTTAATTGTTGGTGTCGCGCGGCGCGAAGTTCGCGCGCACGAAATCCAGCGTCGATTGCGCCGCACTCACCCGCCGGCCCGAGGCGACGAATTCGCGGGTCAGGCGGTTGCGCAGCTGTTCTTGCTGTTCGGCAATCCGGGCGAGGCGTTCATCGGTCTGTTCCAGCTGGCGTTCAAACCGCTGCACCGATCCGCCCAGCGAACCGGGATCGCCGACCAGCGTGGCTTGGCGTGCGAACCGGTCAAATGTCGCGAACACGCCGGTTGCCCCGGTCGTGAACAGTGCAGCGACCGCATCGGGGCTGTTGGTCAGCGCCCGGTTCAACTGCGCGGTGTCGAGCCGAAAGCTGCCATCCCGGTTCACAGCAAGGCCAAGGTCGGAATAGGTGCGCGGTTCGCCCGCTGCGGCGCCCGGTGCCACAACCTGACTGGCCAGCGCGGACAGATCGCGGCGCAATTCGCGCGCGCCCGCATCATTGCCCAGCGCGCCGCCAAGTGGCGCGGCGAGCGTATTAAGCTGGGTCGCGATATCATTGAGCGCGGCGACGAAATCATTCATCACCGCCGAAATCGCCGAGGTATCATTGGTAAAGCTGAGCGACGTCGGCGAGCCTGCGTTGGTGGCGGTCAGGTTGAGGTTGAACCCGCCCGGCAGGCCGGTGACGCGGTTGGTCGGGCTGGTGATTTCAACCGTATCGAGCAGGAAAGTGGCATCCCCGGCAGTGCCGCGCAGCTCGCCCGCATCGGTGGCCGGGTCCCACGCCAGATAGCTCAGATCGCCCGGTGCCGCAGCGCCGCCTGCACCCACCGGTTCGATCACAAACCCATTGGCCGCGCCTTCTGCGCTTTTCAGCACCAGCTGCGCGCCATTGCTGCCCTGCGCGACATAGGCGTTCACCGCCCCGCCGCTTTCGCGGGTGATCTTGGCCGCCACCGTGGCCAGCGTGTCTTCGGCGGTGACCGTAATCGCCAGCGGATCGCGCGCCGCATCGGCGTTGAAGCTGCCGCCGTCCGCCGTGCCGAACCGGAAGTTGAGCGTGCCTTCGCCCACCAGCGCATCACGTGACGCATAGGATTTCGTCACCAGGGTCTGGCTGCGCGCCAGCTGGGTGACTTCAAGCGAGAAATTGCCACGCGGGGTGAGGCCGGGCTGCACGGTGACGCGCGCTACGGCCGCATTGCCCAGCTCTCCGCGCGGGGCGAGATCGCCATTGCGGATCCGGTCGCCCAGCGCGCTCGCCAGGCTGTTGACCGAGCTGCGCAGCTGCGTCGCCGCGGAAATCTGCGCTTCGAGCGCGTCGCGCCGTGCGGTGACCGTTTCGCGCTGAAACAGGAAGGTGGCATCCGAGATGCTGCCCGCCAGGTTGACGAAGTCGAACCCGCTGCCTGCGCCAAGCGATGAAAGGATAGTTGAGCCAGGATTTTCCATACCCCGAAGGACGGGCGAATGGGCGGGTTTTTAAGCCCCGCGCGGCAACTTTCCATCACCATCGAACTGCAATTCTGACGGCACATCAATCACCGGGCGGCGCGGGCGCTGGCCACGTTTCAACGCCATCACGAACGCCACCAGCGAGGCGATCGCGATATATAATTCCTCGCGCACCATCTGGTTTTCGCGGGTGGTGAAATAGACCGCGCGGGCCAGTTGCGGATATTCGAGCAGCGGCAGTTTCTGTTCGCCAGCAATTTCGCGCATGGCCAGCGCGGTTTCGCCGCGCCCCTTGGCCAGCACCACCGGGGCCGGGGCCAGCGCTGGATCATAGGTCAGCGCGACGGCGAAATGCAGTGGGTTGACGATCACGAACTGCGCGTCCTTCATCGCCTTGGCCACGCCGCCGCGGGACAGATCGCGCTGCCGCTGGCGGCGGGCGGATTTCATCTCGGGCGATCCTTCGGACTGCTTGTTCTCGTCGCGCAGGTCTTGCAAGCTCATCATCAGGCGTTTGTTGCGCTGGAACAATTGCAGCGGATAATCGATGCCCGCGATCACCAGCAGGCCGATCAGCAAGGCGCCAATCAGGCTGGTAAAGGCATCCAGCGCCAGGCCAAGCTGCGCTTCGAGCGGGTTGCGCCCCAGCAGCAGCAGGCTGGACACGCGGTCTGCCGCCCACCACCACGCGATCCCGCCCAGCAGGCCCACTTTCAGCAAGCCCTTGCCCAGTTCGATCAGCCCCTGCCAGCCAAAGATCCGTTTCAACCCAGACAGCGGGTTGATGCGCGATGCCTTGGGCGCAGCGCTGCCGGGGTTGAAGCGCCCTTCGCCCATCAGCATCTGCGACGCAATCGTCACCACCGCGATCACCAATCCCAACGCCATCACCGGCGGCAACAACGCGATTGCCGCATCGATGATCAAGGCGCCCGGCGCAAAACTGTCGAGCGCCGCGCGATCAAAGCTGAAGCCCGCGCGTGCGGTGCGCCCCAGCGCATCATTCAACCACCCTCCCAGCCCCATCAACGCCAGCCCGCCGGTGCCGGTGGCCGCCACTGTGGCCACTTCGCGCGACCGCAGCACATCGCCTTTCTTGGCGGCATCGGAGCGGCGTTTGGCGGTTGGCTCAAAGGTTTTTTCGCCGGCGGACTCTTCGCTCATGGTGGGCCTGCCAGCATGGCGGCCGAACGATCCAGCGCGGTTTCAATTACCCCTTCCAGCTGCGTGACCATCACCGGCATGGCGATGATCAGCGCCGCAATCCCGGCCAGCACGCCCGCCGGCAGGCCAAGCGCAAACAGGTTGAGCGCCGGGGCAGAGCGCGCCAGCAGCCCGGTCACCACCTGTACCAACAGCAACACCAGCACCATCGGCAGGGCAATCGCCGCCGCAGTGGCAAACACATAACCCATGAACAGCGCGACGTTCTGCGCCCGCCATGCGCCAAAGGTAAAATCGCCCGCGGGCAGCAGCTGATAACTTTCGATCAGCAGTTCAAACCACAACAGATGCCCGCCCACCAGATAGAACAACAGCGACAGCACCAGCCCCAGAAACGTGCCGAACGCGCCCGATTGCGCGCCGCTGGCAGGGTCGATCGAGGTGGCGATGGCAAGGCCCATGGTGCCCGAAATCTGCTCTGCCGCGATCAGCGGAATCGCAAAGGCCAGCTGCAAGACAAACCCCATTGCGGTGCCCACCAGCACTTCCTGCAGGATCGCCAGCACGGCAGCAAAGCTCAGCATGTCGGGCGCAGGGGGCAGCGGCACCCAGCTTGCGATGAAGAACCCCAGCACGATCGACAGCATGATCCGCACCTGCGGCGGTACCGCGGTGCCGCCCACCATCGGCGCTGCCAGCAAGGCTGCGCCGCAGCGGATCGACAGGAACATGATCTGCCACAATTGCGCTTCGAGACCGCCGAACCCAAGATCGAGGATGTTCACGCCGCGCCGCCAGTCAGGTCGAAATCTGCGCGACCTGCGCCATGATTTCGCGCATGAAATCACTCAGCAAACCCATCATCGCCGCGCCCAGCACCACGAACATCAGCGCTGTCACCGCCAGTTTGGGAATGAAGCTGAGGGTTTGTTCATTGACCGATGTTGCCGCCTGAATAAGCCCGACAACCAGGCCCACCAGCAGCGCAGCGATCAATACCGGCCCGGCGATCAGTGCGGTGACCCACATGGTCTGATCCGCCAGGGCGAGCAGCTGTGCATCTTCCTGCATTATGCGACGCTCCCCACTATGCGAAACTCATCGCAAGGCTGCCCATCAGCAACGCCCAGCCATCGACCAGCACGAACAATAACAGTTTGAACGGCAGGGATATGATCGTCGGCGAAAGCATCATCATGCCGAGGCTGAGCAGCACACTGGCGACCACCAGATCGATCACCAGAAACGGCAGGAAAATCATGAAGCCGATCTGGAACGCGGTTTCCAGTTCCGACGTGACGAAGGCTGGCAGCAGGATCGAAAACGGCACATCCGCCCCGCTGTCAAACGTTCCGCCCCCGGCAATATCGGTGAACATCATCAGGTTGGCTTCGCGCGTCTGCAACAGCATGAACGCGTGGAACGCATCGCCGGCTGTGCTGATTGCAGCATCGGCGCTGATCGTGCCGGCGGCATAGGGGGCCACCGCGGTCGCATTGACCACTTCCAGCGTCGGCCCCATCACGAACAGCGACAGGAACAGCGCCAATCCGGCCAGCACCTGCCCCGGCGGTGATCCTTGCAGGCCAATCGCCTGCCGCAAGATCGCCAGCACCACCAGAATTCGCAGAAAACTGGTCATCATTAACACCAGACCGGGCAGGATGGTCAGCAGGCCCATCACCACCAGCAGCTGCAATGACATGCTCAGCGGCGTATCATCGCCCGCGCCCTGATCGCCCAGCGCGCGTTCAATCGCCGAACCGACTCCGGCCCCGACCGCGTTGACCGCCGGATCGGCGCCAGGCGGCGCAGCGGCGAAGGCGGCGTCGGGCGCGATCAAAAACATGGTTAACGCAGCAAGGCCCAACAAGGCCGCGCGCAGCATCGGGAAGGCGCGCATTACTCGGTCTCCGTCCGGGGTGTGTTGGCAGCAGCGTCCGTTTCGTCCAGCCGCACTTCGCTTAAGCGGGTGAGCCCCTGACGCGAAAATCCGACCAGAATGTCGCGATCATGGAACCGCACCACGGCCAGCTTCATGCCCGGTGCGATCAGGCTGGTTTCGATCAGTTGCAGATGGCGGCCATGCCTGCCCGGCGTTCCGGCCAGGCGCGTTTGCAGGAACCGGGTCAACCACAGGCTGCCCCAGATCAACCCGCCCAGCAGCGGCAGCAGCAGTGCGAGCCGCGCAAGATATTCGAGCATCGCCCCGGCCCGATCAGAGCGGGTCGGCCGCGCCGACTTCGCCGTCAGCAGCGATGCCAGCGGCGAAATCGATCGGCAGATCACCCGCGCCAGATGGCGACGCAGGCGCCGCCGATGCCGAGGCACCTAAGCCAGCACTGGCACCTGCTCCGGGCGGCGGCGGGACATCGGCCCCGTCTTCGCCCACCAGGCTTACGATCCGCAGGCCGAACCGGCCTTTTTCCGCCACCACTTCGCCGCGCGCGATCACCCGGCCATTGGCGGTAACATCCAGCAATTCATCAGTCAGCCGGTCGAGCGATACCGTGCTGCCTTCGCCCAGCATCAGCACATCGCGCAGCGGCATTTCGGTGCGCCCCAATTCGACCGAAAGGCGTACGGAGACATCGCCAAACCGGTGGGTCAGATGATTGAGGCCAGCAGGTTGAAAAACACTCATTGCGCAAATCCTTCGGCAGGAGCGGGGAAACGGGTCAGGCGGATTGCCATGCGGTCTTCGGTGGTGCCGATGCTGCCGTGGGCCAGCACCCGTTCGCCCACCATCAGCGGCACTTGCCGGCCCATCGCCAGCGGGATCTGGTCGCCCGGCGCCAGCGTCTGTAGCCGCGCAAGCGAGAGGTCGAATTCGGCCAGCACCACGTGCAGCGACAGCGGCATGGTGGCAAACGGCGCGGCCATGCCGGTCGCCGGGGTGCGGTCGGCCGGACGGACGCGTGCCGTGCGGCCTGCGCCGGGCAGCAGGCGGTCCAACCGCTCCGGCGCCAAGGCCAGACTGGCGCGCCATTCGCTGCCCTGCCGGTTGGCGATGGTGATGGTCACCATCATGCAGGGCGCAGCCAGATCGAACGCCTTGAGCCGCGCCGCGCTTTCGCTGCGGATGATTACGCCTGCGGCATTGGCGCCGCGCATTGCGCTGCCTGCGGGTGGGGGCGCCTCGCCAAAACTGACGCGGGTGATCGCCTGAGCAATCATCGCGGCGGCTTCATCCACCATCAGCGCAGCCGAACGCGGCAACTGTTCCGGCACGCTGCCGGTCTGCTTGCCATCGCCGCCGAATGAACGATCAGTCAGCGCCACAGCAGCGGCAAAATCGAAACTCAACAGCGCGGTTTCGGCGCTGAGGCCGCACCGCAGCAGGCTGTTGGCGGCAACCTCACCGATCCGGCGCAGCGCATCGGCACCGCTTAGCGCCTCAGGTTCGGAAATGGTCACATCCAGCCGGTCACCCGACAATAATGGCGACAGGTCATCGGCCAGCACACGCGCCAGATCGCGGCGCCACGCGGCCATCATCGCATCGCGTTCTTCCGGCCGGGGGCCGCGCCCAAGGCCATGCTCGGTCAGTTCCGAGCAATGCTGCGCAGCGGTGCGCGCAGCGGCGAATTCGTGGGACATTCTCATTGGACGAGGAACCCCCGGAAATGCACAGCGTCGATGCCGCCAAAGCCTTCGTTTTCCACCAACACGGCGTTGATCGCGGCGGTCAGCCGCTTGGCCAGGCGTTCCTTGCCGCCGGGATCGTAGATTTCGGCTTCGGGCGTCGCGGCCAGCTCGGTCAGGATCGCGGAGCGGATCGCCAGTTCGTGATTGTGCACCCATTGCAAAACGCGGCCATCGCGCCGGGTCGATACGGCAAGTTCAACCTGCACCAGCCCCGGCGAATCGGCGAGGTTGGAGGTGAAGGTCTCCTCAAAGCTGTAATAGACGGTGCGATACTTGCTGCCGCCGTCACCATAGACCGGCGGGGTTTCGTCCTTTTTCTTTTCGGCGCCGGGCAGCGGATAGGGATCTTCCTCGCCCTTCATCACCAGTTTGGGGGTGTCGGGTTCGTCGTGTCCGGTTTCGCCGAACATGCCCATGGCAAAGGCACCATATGCGCCGCCCGCGCCAAGACCCAGCAACAGCACAGCGCCGATGATGATCTTGATCATCCCGCCCTTGCCCTTGCCCGACTTGCCGCCGTCTTCAACGTCCTTGTCGGCTTTTTCCTTGCCCTTGGACATGCGCACTCAACTCCCTGTTTGGCTGTCACCCCTGGCGCTTCGCCCGGTCAGGCGAACACACCCCGATCACGCGGATCAGCCCGCGCGGCATCGTTTTCACCCGCGCGCGCGGCCACCGAATCGGTGGTGTGCGGCTGGCGTTGTTGCGATGGTTGCTGGCCTTGGTGTTGCCCGCCGTCATCGCGGTTCGACGATTGCGCCAAGTATGGTTGAGACGATCCTTGCCCCCCGTTAGGGGAAGCCCCGTAGCGTTGGTCTGATGTGCCATTTTGGCCCGCATTTCCGTTGCTGTTGGCGTTGCTATTGGCGCCGGCGGTATCGGCGGCTGCGGTAATCGCGCGTTCGGTCAGGGCCGCCTGGATCGCCGGGACAAAGCCGGGATCGCGGCTGGCCAGCACAGCGCGCCAATCCTGCCCGCCCACCTGTTCAAGCCGCAGCGAGACGGGGCCGAATTCGGCATGGCGCAGCGTCAGTTCGGGGCGCGCCGCGCGCAGGGCTTCGCGCAGTTCGCCGACCGCTGCGATGGTGCTTTCCTGCTGCGGCGCGGGGGCGCGTGGTTCGCTGCGATCAATCGCCGGGGTGGGGGACAGATTGGTGGGAGCGATTGCGGCGGGCGGGGTCGGGGCCGATGCCGGGGCAGGATCAGCCAGCACCGCCATCGACGGTGCCGTTGCCGGATTTGGGGCAGGGGTGGATGATGATGATCCGGTGTCCGGAGCATCGGTGGCAGAATCAGCCAGCACATCGCTTAACGTCACCTGCGCGGGCAAAGCGGCATGTTCGCCGCGCAGGGGCGCAGCGCCAGCTTGCGCCGCGCCAGTGCGCGAATCGATGCCGCCTTGGCGCGCGCCCTGCACAGGCGGACGGGCGGGTGCAGTAATGCCGCGCGCAGCGACAGGCGCCGCTGTAGATGGCGTGACCGCGATCGGGGCAGGTCTAGGCGCGGCAGCATTGGCCAAAGCGACCGCCACCACCACGCCAGCATCCGGCACGATCACGGTTGCAGTCTCTGTCGCAGTTTCATCGGCGGCCTCTGCCTCAAAATCAGTGCCCGCTTGATTGTTCAGCAGGCTGACCGGGGCGGCTTCAGGCTCGGCAGCCAGATCAGCCCGCATCCGTCCGGGGGTAAGGGCGGCGATGGGCGCGGGGGTGGTCGGCACCACTGGGGGCGGCGCTGCTGCGATCGGGGACGGCAAAGCTGTGCCGTGTTCCGGCAAGATCGTGCCGCCCGGCGCTTGGCCCGTGGACAGGCGATTGGCGGGCGCTTGCGGCAATTCGCGCATAAGCGCCGGGG
>JANQTR010000249.1 GCA_030731635.1 Erythrobacter sp.
CCCGTCCTTGTCGACACCGCCATAAAGTGTGGCGAAATGTTCGTTCATGAATTCCGGGTCGATGTAGCGGCGGGGGTCAGCCATCTTGGTGAAGGCAGCCGGATTGCCCGGAACCATCAGCATGCCCGGGGTGGTCGCGATCAGCGTCAGCCGCCGGGTGCGGCCCGGATGCTGGAGCGCAAAGTGCTGCGCCATCGCGCCGCCCCACGAAACGCCCATCACATCGACCTCATCCAGGCCATAGCGCGACAGCAACTGCGCCGCAGTCCAGCTCATGGTGAAGGGGTTATAGGGAATCAGCGGATCAGGCGATTCGCCGGTCCCCGGCATGTCGAACATGATGAAGCCGCGTTCAGGCATGGCGGCCGCTAGCGGTGCGACCGCCTCGATATTGGCGCCGATGCCGTTGAAGAATAAAACCGGCAGGTGATCCGACGGCATATCAAGCCGCCATGCTGCAGTCCGTAGCGTCCGTCCGCCCACTTGTTCCATTGTGACGACAGCGCCGTCCATTGCATTGGCCACTAAAACCCGTCCTTTCTGTGCGCCGTTAGCGGCGCGGGTGGGGTGCGCGCATCGATCCCTAAACGCGCGCACCCATAAACTTGCGCAAGCTTATGGCGACCCCCCGGTAGCCCTTGCGCTGCACCGCAATATCAGACTTCTTCTACAACGTAGAGTCCCGGTGCAGCTTCCATCGGCGGATAGGTATCATTGCCGAGGGCAACGGGCGCAGCTTTCTTTTTGCCCGATCGCGCCTGGACCCATTCCATCCACAGCGGCCACCAGCTGCCTTTGACCTCTTCGGTGCCCTGCAGCCATTCGTCCGCCGTGGCTGGCAGCTTGCCCTTCTTGGCCTGCACGAAATACTTGGCCTTGGGATTGGTCGGCGGGTTGAGGATCGCCTGCATATGGCCCGACTGGCTGAGCACATAAGTGACATCCTTCGATCCAAACAGCTGGGTCGACCGGTATGTCGCCTTCCACGGTGTGATGTGATCGGTCACCCCGCCAAGGATGAACAGATCGGACGTGACTTTGGAAAGATCGATCTTGTGATCGACCATTTCGACCTCGCCCTTCTTGGTAAAGGCGAGTGTTTCGTAAACGGTTAGGAAGTCGCCCATCAGGCTGGCAGAAAGGTTGGTGGCATCAGCATTCCAGAACAAAACGTCGAATGCCGGCGGATCAGCGCCGAGCAGGTAGTTGTTGATGACATAGTTCCAGATCAGATCATTGGGCCGCAGCCACGCAAAGCCGCGCGCCAGATCATCGGCCTTGATCACGCCTGCCTTGCTGGCGCGCTGGCGGGCGAGCTTCATGCCGTTTTCGCTGACCAGCGACCCGGCTTCGATATCAGTCGCCATCGGGTGCAGCACGCACACCATCAGGGTGAGTGTGCCGAGCAGATCGGACTTGTCGGCGGCAAGCTTGGAGGCGAGCATTGCGGCCGTCTGCCCGCCGGAACATCCAGCTGAGACATTGACCTTCTTCGCACCAGTGATTGCGGCCACCGCGTCCATCGCTTCGCTGCAGGAGTGGACGTAGTCCGCCATGCCCCACTTGCCCTGTTCCTTGGTCGGGTTCCGCCACGAAATCACGAAGGTCTGGATACCATTATCGACCTGCCACTTCACCACCGACTTATCGGGGCTGAGGTCGTTGATATACATCTTGTTGATCTGCGGAGGGATGGTGAGTTGGGGGGTTTCATACACCTCGTCTGTTGTCGGGGCGTAGTGGATAAGCTCCATCATTTCGGTGCGAAGTACGACCGCGCCCTTGGAAGTGGCGACATTCTCGCCCAGCTTGAACGGGCGCTTGTCGACCTGGCTGACCATGCCTTTGTTATGCACGATGTCGTTATAGGCATTCTGCAAACCCTTGATCAGGCTGAGCCCGCCCGAATCGATTACCCGTTTTTGCGCGGTCGGGTTACCGACGAGGGTGTTGGTCGGGGCCAGGCCATCAAGGATGATGTTGGCGATAAAATTGGCGCGGTTACGCTCCAGCTCGTCAAGTTCCAGCTCTTCAAGCCAACCACGCATCCCCTTTTGCACGGCGAGATAATACTGCGCCCCAGCCCGAAAGAACGGATTGTACGCCCAGGCTGGGTCCATGAAGCGCTTGTCCTTGGGATCGGGCGCAAGTTCACTTTTGCCGGTGAGGATTTTTACCATATCCTGCGCCATCGCAGCGGAATGGCGGATGAACCGGGTCGGATCAGATGCGGTTTCACGCAGCAGCAGGGCGACTGCGCTGACAAAATCCTCGCGCGCCACCCCGATCAAGGGCCCCAGCGCGTTGGTTGACTGGGCTGCTTCGTTTTCGAGCTTCACTTCGCTGCGTGCCATGGAATCCCCTTTGTCTGGCGTCCGCCCTACTGGCTTGCCCTGCCATCGGTTAACGTCGCCACTATCGATAGAATGCAGCGTGCGGTGCCAAGTTGCAAGCGTGCCCGCGCAGGCGGTTGTGTTCACTGGTTTGCTCGCTGACATAGAATTTACCTATTTGATTAACGCTTCAATCAAAGGTTTTGGGCAATGGCTGGCCGATGGTCGGGACGCGCAATCGAAAAATTCAGACAGACGATCTGCGCGAGGCTATCCGCAGTCCCGAGCCACGCCAACTCGCAGCCGCTGATCCGGTCGTTATCAGCCCGCGCGCTCGCGCGGAGCGGCGCCGTGCCGAGCGTCATTGGCCAGAAGAAATCGCTCAACTCAGCCCGGTAACAGAGGTGCCTTCGGGTGAGTGGACGTACCACATGCCGTTGCGTCCCGGCGGCATGGCGGTATTTTTGCTAGGCGCTTTTGTGATCGCCGCTGGCGTGGCGCGAGACCTACCTTCAGCGACGACTAGCGCGCTAGCTTTGGCAGCGGCGGCCTTGTTCGCTTGCGGGTCGCTGTTCGCTACGACCGAGCGCAAGGTCAGGACCTCCGCCACGTTGCAGGCGTTGATCATATTGATTGCGATCGTGCTACCGATGGCATGCGCCGGATATGGGTTGGCGGCATGGGTCAGCGAAGGGCTGCCATGGCAATGGGCAGTGGCAACTCTCGTATGCATCAATGCCGCCGCTGCTGCTCTGTTCAAGATGCGGATCTTATCGCTCTTCTGCGCCACGATTGCCAGCTGGTCGGGGTTTGCAACACTTGACCCAAGTGGGTTGACGCTTGGTGCTTTAGCGGCGGCAGCCCTTGCTCTGGCGCTGATCGCTCGGATCGAATGGAGGGCGGCTGAGCGTCGCCGCCTCGTCACCGAAGCGCGCGAACGTGTTGCGGCGCGGGCAGAAGATATTCTCAACAGTTTCGAGGAAACCGGAGAGGGCTGGTTCTGGGAAACCGACCGGCGTGGGTTGATTACCTACATCTCGCCCAAGGCGGCCAAAGTGCTGGGCAAGACAGCAGATGCCCTGACCGGCCAGCCCTTGGGCGAGATTGTTATTGCTGCCCCGAGCCGCAATGATGGTGCCACTGCCGCTGACCGCATTCTGGCTTTCCACCTTTCTGCCCGATCGGCATTTCAGGATGTCGAGCTTCGTGCTGCAACCACGTCTGAAGAACGCTGGTGGGCGCTGACCGGTCGCCCGGTCTACGATATCTACCAGAACTTCTGCGGCTTTCGCGGCCACGGTACTGACCTGACAGAAAAGCGCCGTAGCGAGCAGCAGGTCTCGCGCTTGGCGCATTACGATTCGCTCACCGGGCTCGCCAATCGGGTGCAGATGAGTAATGCGCTCGAACAGATCCTTGCCGCACCCAGCGCACGTGAACGGGCCTGCGCGGTGCTGATGCTGGATCTCGACCGGTTCAAGCAGGTGAATGATACACTTGGTCACCCGGCAGGTGATGCGCTACTGAAGCAAGTTGCGCAGCGGCTTGAGCGGGCGATTGATGGCGCGGGCCGCTGCGGTCGGCTGGGCGGGGACGAATTCAAAGTGATTGTGCCTGGTCAACAAAACCGCGCGGCGCTTGGCTACCTTGCGCATGAGATCATCGCAGCGCTGTCTCAGCCCTATTCGATCCAAGGCCAAAGCGTGGTGATTGGCGCTTCAGTCGGGATCGCGATTGCACCTGAGCATGGCACCACCAGCGAAGAATTGATCCGCAATGTCGATCTTGCGCTCTATGCCGCCAAGGATGCCGGGCGCGGCGTATTCAGGTTCTTTGCCGCGGACCTGCACGCCGCAGCTGAAGAGCGCGCTGAGTTGGAGCAGGACCTACGCGATGCGATGGCCCGCGGAGAGCTTGAACTGGCCTATCAGCCGGTGGTCTATGCCGGGGCGGAAAAAATCGTTGGCTTTGAAGCGTTGATGCGCTGGAATCACCCCAAACGCGGGTGGATTTCGCCCTCTAAATTCGTGCCGATTGCCGAAGATGCCGGACTGATTGACCGGTTGGGACAATGGGCTTTGCGAACCGCCTGCGCTGATCTTGCGCGCTGGCCGAGCCCGATCCGCTGCGCAGTCAATGTGTCAGCGTTGCAATTTGCCAACCCTGAATTGCCGACCATCGTCGCCAATGCGCTGGCGCATAGCGGGGTGGATCCTTCGCGGCTCGAACTGGAGATCACCGAGAGCGTCTTTCTCAACGACAACGCGGGCACCGATGCGATGTTCAAGGCGCTCAAGCGCGTTGGGGTGAGGCTGGCGCTTGATGATTTCGGCACTGGCTATTCATCGTTGGGTTATCTGAAGAAAGCGCCATTCGACAAGATCAAGATCGACCGCAGTTTTGTGCAGGGCGCTACCGAGCAAGGCAGCCGCAACGGTGCCATCATCGCATCGATCACCAGTCTGGCCGAAGCACTGCACATGGATACCACGGCCGAAGGTGTTGAAACGCTTGATGAACTGGAATTGGTGCGCCTTTTGGGCTGCAGCCATGTCCAGGGCCATGTTTATTACCAGCCGATGAGCGCGGCGGACGCCGAACTGCTTGCCAGCGGCGACCTGAGCGCAACGCCAGTTGGCCCGCTATGCAGCCGCGCGGCGCGCCAGGATTTGCTCCGCCGGGTTGTGGTGGTGGAGAATGACAACCGCTTCAACGCAACCTTGCGCAATATTTCGGAAACCGGCGCGATGCTCGACGGCGTCTGGAATGTGGCTGCCGGTGTTGCTGTCAAGATCGAACTCTGCGCCGACCAGGCGGTGTCTGCGCAGGTGCGTTGGGCGCGAGAAAACCGGTTGGGGGTGGAATTTCACCAACCTCTCAAGCGCCGGTCCGATGGCTCCTTCGCGGTGCTGCTTGGACGATCCGGTGCAGAGGCCACCGCCACCGGGTGGTAAATTGTACCTCCATCCGGGCGCGGCGATGTTTGCGCAAACACGCTGTGGTCGGCGGGCGACATTAGGATAAAAATAACCAACTGGCTTTACCTCTGGGTTATCAAAGCCAGCAGTCCTGCAAGGACGCTCGGCCAGGAATCGGGAGGTTGTGCGCGAGATGTCCCTCAAGGGTCTCTTGTCTTCACGCGGGAGCGTAGCATCCCGCCCGCAACGTGCGGCTGTTGCATCGGTACTAACCGATAGCGAGCGGTTGGCTATGTTGGACGAGCTTGAACAGTCCGGGCTCGGCTGGTTTTGGGCGAGCGATGACAAGGGCAACCTGACCTATCTGTCCGGCGCCATTGCCGCGCGGCTTGATCTGTCGCTGGGCGAATTGCTTGGCCAGCCTGTGGCGGCGATTTTCACAGCAGCTGACCGTGAAGGGCGCGGCAAGTCGCTGCCGTTGATGTTGGGCGCGCACAAGGCGTTTGCAGGATTGGCCGTTCGTGCGGTGCGGCGCCTCGATGGAGCGGTGCTGCGGCTTTCGGGTCAACCGCTGTTCACGTCTGATGGGCGTTTTACCGGCTTCCGCGGTACAGGCGCCGACATATCCGATGAATTCCACCGCGAAGCCGAGACTGAAAAGTTGGTACGTTTCGATTCGCTTACCGGCCTTAGCAATCGCCACCGTATGGCGCATTTGATCGACACCACGCTGACCGCTTTCAAGGCAGCGCGACGTAATTGTGCGGTGATGATGCTCGACCTGGACCGGTTCAAGCATGTCAACGACACGCTCGGACACGCGGCGGGAGACGAATTGCTGAAACAGGTGGCCGCGCGGCTTGGCCGGGCGATTGATCGCGAATGCGAGATCGGACGGCTGGGCGGTGATGAATTTCAGATCATGCTGCCCGATCTCGACGATCGCGGTGTGCTAGGCGAACTTGCGGTCAAGATCATCTCAATGCTGCGCCAGCCCTACAGTCTTGAGGAGGGGCGCTGCGTCATCGGCGCATCGGTCGGAATCGCGATTGCGCCGCATGATGGGGTCAGCCGCGAAGACATTGTGCGCTCTGCCGATCTGGCGCTTTACGCGGCCAAGAATGGTGGGCGCGGACAATATAGGTTCTTTTCGGGCGAACTCGAAAATGAAACCATCTTCCGCCGCCGGCTCGAAGAAGACCTCGGCACGGCGCTGCGTGATGAGCAGCTGTTCCTGCGGTTTGAGCCTATTGTGGAAGCGGCCACGCTGTCGGTTTGCGCGCTTGAGGCGCATGTGTGCTGGCAACATGCTGCGCGCGGAATCATCGACGAGGAAGAATTTGCCCAGATCGTCGAGGGATCGGCACTTCACAGCGAAGTGGGCAGCTGGGCGATCGCCGAAGCCTGTCAGCGCGCTGCTTCATGGCCTGACACGGTGCGAGTGGCGGTCAATGTGCCCGTGGCGTTATTCCTAGCCGAAGACTTTGTCGATCAGGTCAAACAGGCGGTTGACCGCGCCGGGATCGCGCCCGCGCGGCTCGAACTGGAAATCAGCGAGGCGGTATTCTTTGGCGATACCAGCACAGTTGATCGCGCCTTGGCAGCTTTGTTCAAGCTCGGGGTGCGACTGACGCTGGATGAATTTGGCAGCGGTTATTCATCACTGGCCTACCTGCGTCGGGCCCCGTTTGATGCGATCAAGATCGACGAACGGTTGGTTTCCGAAGCTGAGAGTCATGATAGCCGCGAGCTGGGGCTGGTGCGCGCGATCGTCGCTCTGGCGGGCGCGTTGCAGATGGATACCATCGCCAACGGGATAGAAAGCGCAGCCCTGCTGGCAGCGCTCAAAGATTGTGGGGTGCGCTATCTTGAAGGGCCGATCTTCAGCGAACCGGTCGACCATGATACCATCGCGCACGAGGCGGCCGGCGGCAGCTGGAAGATCGAACCCGGCACCAATCGCACGCACCGAGCCCGGCGCCGCACGGTCTTCCGGAAGATCCAAGTGATCCACGACGACTATGCCTACGAGGTGACCATGCGCAATCTGTCCAAGACGGGCGCGCTGATCGAAGGGCTGGCCAGTGTGCCCAAAGGCACGCAATTCGTGGTCGATCTGGGCGGCGGACAGCTGGCTGTGGCAACCGTCACCCGCTCAAACAGCGACGTGCAAGGGCTAGAGTTCGAGCAACCGCTGATTGACGATGGGTCGGGCGGCCTATGCACTCGTAACCGTGTTTCGCCCTATGCGCTGGCAGCGGCTGGCACACCGCTTGCAGCGCTTGCCCCGGGGAGCTTCTTCGGGATCGACCAGCGTGGGGCAATACCTAAGTTCGGCTATGCTATTTCACGAAGCATTGAGCAGGGGTAGTTTTGCGGCGTTGGGTGTTGCGTTTTTCTCGAATGACATCGGTGTAACCCGGCGCTAAGTCGCGGGGGATGACTGACCTTTCCCACATTCGCAACTTTTCCATCATTGCGCATATCGATCATGGCAAATCCACGCTGGCGGACCGGCTGATCCAGTTCACCGGCGGCCTCACCGCGCGCGAGATGTCTGAGCAAGTCCTTGATAACATGGACATTGAGAAAGAGCGCGGGATCACCATCAAGGCCCAGACCGTGCGCCTTAACTACACCGCCAAGGACGGTGAGACCTATCAGCTCAACCTGATGGACACCCCCGGCCACGTCGATTTCGCCTACGAAGTCTCCCGCAGCCTCGCCGCGTGCGAGGGCGCGCTGCTTGTCGTGGACGCCGCGCAGGGGGTCGAGGCGCAAACCCTCGCCAATGTTTACCAGTCGATCGAGCACGACCACGAAATCGTCCCCGTCATCAACAAGATCGACCTTCCCGCCGCCGAACCCGAGAAAGTCCGCAAGGAAATCGAGGATATCATCGGCCTCGATGCGTCCAACGCGGTGATGACCAGCGCCAAATCGGGCATCGGCATCGAAGACGTGCTCGAAGCGGTGGTCGCCCGCATCCCGCCGCCCAAGGGCAAGATCGACGCACCGCTGACCGCCAGCCTCGTCGATTCGTGGTACGACCCCTATCTCGGCGTCGTCATTCTGGTGCGCGTGATCGATGGCAAGCTGACCAAGGGGCAGAACATCCGCTTCATGCAGGGCGGCACACAGCACCTTGTCGACCGCGTCGGCTGCTTCACCCCCAAACGCACCGACCTGAATGAACTCGGCCCCGGCGAAATCGGCTTCATCACCGCCCAGATCAAAGAGGTGGAGCAGGCCCGCGTCGGTGACACCATCACCACCGTGAAAGGTGGATCGGACACCGCGCTGCCCGGCTACAAGGAAGTGCAGCCGGTGGTGTTCTGCGGCATGTTCCCGGTCGACGCCGCCGATTTCGAAAAACTGCGCGAGAGCATCGGCAAGCTACGGCTCAACGACGCCAGCTTCTCATTTGAAATGGAAAGCTCCGCCGCGCTGGGCTTTGGCTTCCGCTGCGGGTTTTTGGGCCTGTTGCACCTTGAAATCATTCAGGAACGCCTGACCCGCGAATATGATCTCGACCTGATCACCACCGCGCCATCGGTGGTGTACCGCCTCCACCTTGGTCATACCAAGAACGAGGACGCGACGGTGGTCGATATTCACAACCCGTCCGATTGGCCGGATGTGAACCGCATCGACGTGATTGAAGAACCGTGGATCAAGGCGGTGATCTACACCCCCGACGAATATCTCGGATCAATCCTGAAACTGTGTCAGGACCGGCGCGGCATCCAGACCGAACTGACCTATGTGGGCGGCCGCGCGCAGGTGACGTATGAATTGCCGCTCAACGAAGTGGTTTTTGACTTTTACGATAGGTTGAAATCAATTTCGCGAGGCTACGCCTCCTTTGATTACGAACAGATCGGCACGCGCGAAGGCGATCTGGTGAAGATGAACATCCTTGTGAATGCCGAGCCGGTCGACGCCCTGTCGCTGATCGTCCACCGCCACGTGGCGGAAGAACGCGGCCGCGGCATGTGCGAACGCCTGAAAGACCTGATCCCGCGCCACCTGTTCAAAATCCCGATCCAGGCCGCGATCGGCGGCAAGGTGATCGCCCGCGAAACCATCGCCGCAATGCGCAAGGACGTGACCGCCAAGTGTTACGGCGGCGACATCTCGCGCAAGAAGAAGCTGCTGGACAAGCAGAAGAAGGGCAAGGCCCGGATGCGCGAGTATGGGAATGTGAGCATCCCGCAGGAGGCGTTTATTGCTGCCTTGCGGATGGGGGAAGAGTAGCCTCTCTCATCCTGAGGATGCGGGAGCGCCGAAGGCAGCCTGCCCTGACG